>CAKZLD010000180.1 GCA_937125135.1 uncultured Ignavibacterium sp. | reverse complement strand
TTTCTATAAACTCAATGAAATCAAGAGATCGATTATAAACATTCAATTTTTCATGACTAAAACTTCCCTTCCTACCACCATCAAACCCACTCCTTGAACTTGAACCTGAACTTGAACTTGAACCTAAACTCACTTATCCGCCTCCCCCATTATCGGATCAATACTTCCAATAATGGCAACTACATCAGAGAGCATATGACCTTTGACTAAGTAAGGCAGTGCTTGTAAATTATTAAATGAAGGTGATCTAATTTTACACTTCCAGGGATGTCCTTCACCTTTACTAACGAGATAGAAACCCAACTCTCCTTTTGAACCTTCAATAGCATGATAAATTTCTCCAACAGGAGGATTTATTCCAAAATTGACAATCATAAAATCGTGTATTAGTTCTTCCATTCGAGTATAAATTTCTGTCTTCTTGGGTAGAACTTTTTTAGGCATATTAGCCATTATTTCACCAGCAGGCATTTTATCCAAAACTTGACGAACAATTTTAGCACTTTCTCTCATCTCATCAACACGAACGAAATATCTTGCAAGACTATCTCCCTCAGTATAAGTAATAACATTAAAATCAATTTTATCATATTGCAAATAAGGTGTTGCTCTTCTCAAATCAAATTCAACCCCTGAGGCTCTTAAACTAGGACCGGTAACACCAAGATCTAAAGCAACTTCAGCCGGAAGAATTCCAATATTTTCAAGACGCTCAATAAATATTCTATTTGAATTTAATAGTTTTTCACATTCTGTAAGATTATCATCAAACTGATCAATAAACCATTTTACTTTTGCTAATGCGTCTGGTTGTGCATCGTTAGCAACTCCACCAATTCTAGTGTAGCTATTAGTAAATCTTGCCCCGCAAAGAATATCCCATATATCAAGAATTTTTTCTCTTTCACGCAAAGTCCATAAAAAAACTGTCAAAGCACCTACATCCATTGCAAACGCTCCGATGGCAACTAAATGTGATGCAATTCTAGCAAGTTCAGCAACCATCATTCTTATATATTGAGCACGAACCGGCACTTCGATACCAGCTAATTTTTCAACAGCCATTACCCACGCAACATTATTTGCCATTGGCGAGATGTAATCTAATCTATCTGTATGAGGAATGTATTCATAATAACTCATATTTTCAGCCATCTTTTCATAACCACGATGTAAATAACCCAATTCGGGAACTGCATTCATAACAGTTTCGCCATCAAGTCGCAATAGAACTCTCAATACACCGTGAGTAGCAGGATGCTGAGGTCCCATATTTAGAATCATTTCATTATCAAGAGCATCATCAATGGTTATGTCAGTATCTCTTAGTAAAGCTTCAACAATTTTAGGATTAACGTCTTCTTTTCTTAGTTTTTCCATAATACTTATTTTTTTGGTAAAGGTAATGAACCAGGTATTCCCATTAGCGGAAAATCTTTTCTTAAAGGATAATACTCAAACTCTTCCGGCATATACATTCTTCTTAAATCGGGGTGATGATTAAAAATAATTCCATACATATCATAGCACTCACGCTCTTGCCAATTAGCAGCACCCCAAACTGATGTTACTGAATCAATTGAACAATCAGATTCATCAACATCCGATTTTATTTTTAATCTGAAATTATTTTTTAATGAATAAATGTGATAAACCACAGTAAAACGATTTTTCCTCGTTGCCCAATCAACTGCAGTTATATCCTCTGAAAGAATAAACTTTAAATCTTCATCATTTTTCAGGAATGAACATATTTCAAGAATATTCTCTTTATTGACTTTTATGCAAAATTCATCCAAGTATTCAGAAAATTCAATCTGATAATTAGGAAAATTATTTGTCAACTTGTTTTTGATTAGTTCTTTTATATTCATAATCAATTTGGTTGTATTACTTTCAAATCTGGAATTTTAATATCCTGAAAATCTCTTGCTCTAGTATTTCCGATTTTTTCCTGAATTGTAATTAAAGCATTAAGGAGATTATCAGGTCTTGGAGGACATCCTGCAACATAAACATCAACTGGTAAAAACTGATCAATTCCCTGAACAACAGAATATGAACGATACATTCCGCCAGTTGAAGTACAAGCACCCATTGCAATTACCCACTTTGGATCTGGCATTTGGTCATAAATTTTTCTTACAACGTGAGACATTTTATAAGTAACTGTTCCGGCAACAATCATTAAATCACATTGTCTTGGAGTAAATCGCATTACTTCAGAACCAAATCGAGCAATATCATATTTAGGATCACCAACTGCCATCATTTCAATCGCACAACAAGAAATACCCATCGGCATTGGCCATACTGAATTTTTCCTCGACCAAGCAATTATTGCATCCAATTGAGTAACGATAAAACCATCGGTTTTTAATTTAGCCTCTAATCCCATTTGAATCCTCCTTTTTTGTAGGCGTATAAATAACCAAGCTCAAGAACAACTAAAAATATAAACATCGAGACGAAAACTGAAATTCCAATTTCACCGAATAATTTTTTGAATTGTACTGCCCACGGATAAATAAAAATAACTTCAAGGTCAAAAATTATAAAAAACATTGCAACGAGGTAGTATTTAACGGAAATCCTCTCATTAGTCGAACCAATTGGATTCATTCCACTTTCGTATGTTGAAAGCTTATCTGTACTAGGTCTTTTAGGCCCAAAAATTTCAGAAGAAAAAACTGTGACAACAGCGAAAATCAGTGCTGTAATTATAACTAT
This sequence comes from uncultured Ignavibacterium sp., assembly GCA_937125135.1. GTDB lineage: Bacteria > Bacteroidota > Ignavibacteria > Ignavibacteriales > Ignavibacteriaceae > Ignavibacterium. The sequence continues at coordinate 9,711 of CAKZLD010000180.1, read as the reverse complement.
AAAGACAGGAATGTATTGTTCTAACATAATATTTATCAAAAATTTTTGTTGGCAAACTTATTGAAAATTTGGCTGAATTCAAAAGAAGAATCAATAAAGATTATGAATGATTGAATAAGAAAAAAGTAAATGAAGAGAAATGAGAGAGTGGGCGCTAATGGATTCGAACCAATGACCCTCTGCTTGTAAGGCAGATGCTCTGAACCAGCTGAGCTAAGCGCCCATTATATTATAAAGAACTATCAAAGATGTTTTGAACCTCCGTTAGCTAACGGATGAGCTAAGCGCCCATTAATCAAAAAGAACTATCAACAATTAAAAAACCACCAACGATGCTCTGAACCTCCGTTGGCTAACATATCAACTATGCGTTTAAGAAAATAAAAATTTGTGTGACAAATATGCTATTATATTCTTTTATTTACAAACTTTGATCGAGAAACAAAATCATTTATCATGAGATAGTTTTGATTTTACACTTGCCCTTCTTAATCTATCATTTATAGGTCTCCCTAAACCCTCTTCAGGTAATAATTCAGCGTAAATTATCTTGACCGCTAAATTTTCTGTTTCACGTAAAATTGAAAATAAATTCCGTGCTGCTTCTGAATAGTCTCTGTTTTTAGAAAGAACAAGTTGATTCTCTATCGGTATATTCTCAATTAAATCACTAAAAACGATAGCACCGACATCAGATTTTTCGAAAGATTTTATTACTTCCAAATCCAGTACGATAGTTTTATTTGGTGAATAATGTTTGTCTAATTGACCGGGTGCTAATGGATTTGAACTTGAATGCAAATTAATTTTTACCTTTCCAATAACTTCTTTAATATCTTCAACACTCAATCCACCAAGACGATAGATAATTGCTTTCTCTCCTTCAAATCCAACTATTGTAGATTCAATACCAACTTTACATTTACCACCGTTTAATATAAAAGGAATTTTATCTCCTAATTGTGCTTGAACGTGTTTTGGTTCTGTTGGACTAACATAACCGAATGGATTTGCACTTGGAGCAGCAAGAGGAAAATCTAACATTGAAAGCAGCTTTAAGGTTAATGGATGATTTGGAATTCTCACTGCTACCGAGTCAAGTCCTGAAGTAACAATATCAGGTATGATATTTTTCTTTTTGAGGATGAGAGTTAAAGGACCTGGCCAAAATGTTTCAGCCAAAAGCAATGATTTCTCCGGAAATGAAATAACAAACTCTTTAATTTTTTCTATTGAATATGAATGAACAATTAAGGGATCAAACTTTGGTCGGTTTTTAACTTCAAAAATTTTTGATACAGCTACTGGATCGAAAGCATTTGCAGCTAAACCGTAAACTGTTTCTGTTGGAATCGCTATTAAATTACCTTCATTCAGAAGTTTGATAGCGTTTGATAAATTGTCGCTAATCATTATAAATAAAATTTGAGCGGCAGACGGGATTTGAACCCGCGACGTCCAGCTTGGGAAGCTGACATTCTACCACTGAATTACTGCCGCATTTTTATTATTATTCATTACAAAATTAATTAACATTGAATCACTTCCATAATCAAATTAAATATCAAAAGCATTTATGATTAAATACTTCTGTTGCTGATTAGAAATTTTTTGTGAGCCTACTGCCGGGCTTGCACTTTCTGGCCTGCTCGAACAGAATAATTTCTGACTTGGTAATAATAATTCTGAGAGTCGATGCCATAAGAAATTCCAAGCACCCATATTTCTTGGTTCCTCTTGCACCCAAACGACTTTTTTAGCGTTCGAATAAGAATGTAAAACATTTTTAACTTGATAATCATTGAATGGATAATACTGTTCTAATCTCACAATTGCTGTATCATTAAATTTATTCTGTTCTTTGAATTTCTGAAGCTCATAAAATACTTTCCCGCTACACAACATAACTTTTTTGATTTTAGATTTATCATCAACATTCAAATCATCAATCACTTCAACGAATTTTCCGGATAAAAATTCTTCTTTCGATGATTTTGCATCTGGATGACGCAACAGACTCTTAGGTGTAAAAACAACTAATGGTTTATTTATTTTATGTCTGATATGCCTTCGAAGCAAATGAAAATATTGAGCCGGTGTGCTTGGATTTGTTACATACATATTCTCTTCTGCGCTCAAAATTAAAAATCTTTCTATTCTTGCACTTGAATGCTCAGGACCTTGTCCTTCAAATCCGTGAGGAAGAAGCATCACTAAAGAGTTTGGCAGATTCCACTTTTCAAATGAAGCAACAATAAAATTGTCAATCATAACCTGAGCACCATTTGCAAAATCACCAAACTGAGCTTCCCAAATAACCAATGCTAATGGATCAGCAACACTGTAACCATATTCAAATCCTAATACTGCAGCTTCAGAAAGTGAGCTATCCAATGCTTCGATTTTTGCTTGACTCTCATCCAAATGATTTAAAGGCAGATATTCATTACCATTTTTGACATCAGTAAATGCTAAATGTCTTTGACTGAATGTACCACGAACGCTATCCTGCCCGCTTAGTCTGATTGGAGTTCCTTCAAGAAGCAGACTTCCAAAAGCGATTGATTCCGCCAAAGCCCAATCTGCTTTTTCTGAATTATCAAGTAATTGTTTTCTCTTTTCCAAAAATTTCTGGAGTTTCGGATGACCATTAAAATCAGAAGGTAAGCGAGTTATTCCGTTGATTACCTTTTCTAAAACTGACTCTGAAATAAATGTATTCTCAATTTTCTTGTGAGTTTTAATTTCTTTAACTGGTACTGCAAGTGGTAAATCACCAGAGAAACTTGAACTTTTTCGTTTAATTGTATCTAATGCTTTTGAAAGTTTGTTCTCGTAACTAACCTGAATTTTATCTGCTTCTTCTTTTGAAAGTGTTCCTTCTTTTACAAGTTTTTCAAGATAAATATTCTTTACTGATTTTTTATGTTTAATTTTTTCATAAAGCAATGGTTGAGTAAAACCAGGTTCATCACCTTCATTGTGTCCGTGACGACGATATCCGAGTAAATCTATTACTACATCTTTTTTGAAAATGTTGCGATACTCCAAAGAAATTTGTGTAACCCAAAGAGCTGCTTCAGGGTCATCACCATTAACGTGAAAAATAGGAGCTTGAATCATTTTTGCAACATCTGTTGCATAAGTTGATGAGCGTGATGATTCAGGAGTGGTTGTAAATCCAATCTGATTATTCACTATAATGTGAACAGTTCCACCAGTTCGATAACCGGATAGTTGAGAAAGATTCAGAGTTTCAGCAACTATACCCTGTCCGGCAAAAGCTGCATCACCATGAATCAAAATCGGTATAACTTTCTGATGACTTTTTAAGTCGCCTAATCTGGTTTGCTTTGCTCTGACTATTCCTTCCACAACAGGATTCACCCATTCGAGATGACTTGGATTTGATGAAAGAGTAATTTGGATACTTCTTCCATCAGAAGTAATATGTTTTCCCGAAGCACCTAAATGATATTTTACATCACCTGATCCCTGAATTGAATCCAAATCCTGAATATCTTCGAATTCAGAGAAAATTGATTCGAATGGTTTGCCTATTACATTAACAAGAACATTTAATCTACCCCTGTGAGCCATTCCTATTACTGCTTCTGAAATATTATTTTCTGCTGCCTTATTAAGAAGATAATTCAGTACAGGAATAAGCGATTCATTTCCTTCAAGAGAAAAACGCTTGTGTCCAATAAATTTAGTATGAACAAAATTTTCAAATGTTTCTGCATAAATGAGATTCTTCAAAATTTCAATTTTTATTTTTTTATCGTAGTTAGGAGTATTTCTGTTTGATTCCATTTTTTCCTGAAGCCAGATTTTTTCTGCAGGATGCTGGATATGCATAAACTCTACACCAATTTTATCACAGTAGGTCTTTTGTAAAATACTAATTATATCGCGAAGAGTTGCTGTCTTCAAACCAGCAAAACCTCCCGTAATAAATTCTCTGTCCAAATCCCAAACAGTGAAATTGAATGTTGATGGATCAAGTTCAGGATGATAAGTTGTTTTTGAACCGAGTGGATCAATGTCAGCAATTAAGTGACCTCTCACTCGATAGAAATTGATAAACTGTAAAACTTTTGCCTGACGAACTATTGCATCAGTATTTGAAGTTTGACCGAATCCTGCTGGCTGGAAATCAGTTTCCCATTTTAATGGCTGAATTGGAATCTCAAGTGCTTGAAAAACCTCTTCGTAAAAATTTTTCTTGCCAAGCAGTAAATCACTTATTTCTTTGAGGAACATTCCGGATTCAGCACCCTGAATAATTCTATGATCATATGTGCTGGTAATGTTCATCACTTTACTAATTCCGAGTGAGGATATGACAGAACTTGACATTGCCTGATATTCTGCATTATACTGAATTGCTCCCACAGCGATAATTGCACCTTGTCCAACCATAAGTCGCGGAATTGATACGACTGTTCCAATTGTTCCCGGATTAGTAATTGATACTGTTGTGCCCTGAAATTCGGATGGATCAATTGTACCTTTTCTCGATCGCTCTATCAAGTCGTCGTATTTTTTCCAGAACTGAAGAAAATTTAGTCTGTTAGCTTTTTTAATATTTGGAACTAATAAAGAACGAGAGCCATCTTTTCGTTCAATATCAACTGCAATTCCAAGATTTACATCTTTTCTAATGACGAGATTTGGCTTTCCATCAATTATCTGAAAAGAATTATTCATTACAGGGAAAGTCTGTATTGCTTTAAGAATCGCCCAAGAGATAATGTGAGTGAAAGAAATTTTACCTTCTCCTCTCTTCTGCAAATGTTGATTGATTATAGTTCTATTTTCTTCGAGTAACTTAACAGGTATTGAACGTTGTGAAGTTGCAACAGGAATTGAAAGGCTCGATGTCATATTATCTAAAATTCTCTGAGCACTACCAGCAATTATTCTCTTCTCTTCCTCAGACTCAATTGTATCTGAGGTTTCAGATTCTTTTATCGAAGTAGAAATGGATTTATTTGTTACTTCAGAACCGTTGGATTTATCTTTTTCATTTGGAGAAGTTTTTCCGCTTTCAATTTTATTGAAAAAATTTTTCCATTGCTCTGGAACTTCTTCGGGTTTTTCTTCGTATTTACCTTGAAGATATTCAATGAACCAAGTATTTGTACCAAACTTTTCAAGTTCTTCAATTTGCTTTTTTGTCAATTTAGATTTTTTCATAATGTCTTTTGTTAATAATATTTTGATGATTATTTAATATTGATTTAATACTTTTGAAATAAATAATCGGATTTTATTTGAAAATATAAGAATATTAAAAACTCTAATACAAATGAATAAGAATATCCATAATCTTCGGGTGGATTACAGGAAGTTCAAGCTGAATGAGAAAACTCTTCCTGAAAATCCTTTTGAATTATTTTCTAAATGGTTTAATCAAATTCTTAAATCAGATATTTTAGAACCAAATGCGATGGTTCTTTCAACATCATCGAAAAACAAACCCTCATCTCGAGTTGTTTTGCTAAAGCAATTTGATGAAGAAGGTTTTACATTTTTTACAAATTATGAAAGCAGAAAAGGTAGAGAGCTTGCTGTTAATAAAAATGCTGTATTACTTTTTTATTGGATGGATTTCGAAAGACAAATTAGAATAGAAGGCAAAGTCAAAAAGGTTCCGAGAAAAGAATCTGAATTATATTTTAACTCGCGTCCTTTGGAGAGCAGATACGGAGCTTTAGCTTCTGAACAAAGTAAAATTCTATTGGATAGAAAATTTTTATTGAATAAAATTAACAAGTTAAAAATTAAATATGGAGATCATCCCCCTCTGCCTGATAATTGGGGTGGACTTAAACTTGTTCCCGATTATTTTGAATTCTGGCAAGGTAGAGAGAATAGGTTGCATGACAGAATCGTGTATAAGAAGTATGGCAAGAATTGGAAGATTTACAGACTCTATCCATAAAATTCTCAGCCACTAATTGCACTAATTTTCACGAATTAGTATTGAATCCTGAGGAGAATTGTTTGGATTATAATCTAATAATTTTTTCCACCAGTCTGATTTAATGATGTCAAATTTGATTCTTTGTTTTTTATCTAAGTATGCTTCGATTCTATTATTAGTATCAGAAATTATCTTCGAAGAATCAGTTCCATAATATTTCATTTGAAATAATTTATTCAATATTTCTGTGATTGTATTAACCTGCTCATCATTAAGAATTAATTTTTCTTTGAGATTAGAAACTGAATTTTCAATATGAGAACTTAAATCCTGAGCATAGATTTTATGAGAGAAAATTAAACAGATAAAAACTAAAGCTGATGTTCTAATTATTGAAATGATAATTTTTTTATTCATTTTAGTCCCGTTAAAATTTGAAAATTTGAATGACAGTTCAAAATATATTCCAACAAAAAGCAAAGATTACTGCTGAAAATTTACGAGAAAATCTTAAAAAATTAAACTATTCTGTTAGTGATATTAACTTAAAAAAATACAATTTTGAATTCGATGTATTCCAACAAAAATCAAAAGCAAAGATTCTTGTTTATTTCGGAAACAAAGGGATTAAAACACTTATTCAAGGTAATAGAAAAAGTAGAATATATAATCAGATTGAATCCATCTTGAATGGTACTTTTTATTTTGAAGAAGAGGATATTATTGAGCCATATGAATACATAGGTTCAGACGAAAGTGGGAAAGGAGATTTTTTCGGACCTTTGGTTGTTTGTGCTTTCGCTTTCAGCGATTTTATGAAAGAAGATTTTATCAAGTTGAATATCAAAGACAGCAAAGAGATAAATGACGAAGAGATTTTGAAAATTTACGATAAATTAAAAAATAATTATACCGACCGATTTGAAGTTATTGAAATACATCCGAGTAAATACAATCAGCTTTATGATAAAATTCAGAATTTAAATGACATTTTGATTTGGGCACATTCAAAAGCTATAAACAATTTGCTAAAGAGATTCGATTTTGGAAATGTGATAATTGATAAGTTCGTCTCTGAAATCTCATTTGAAGATAAAATTCCTACAAATAAAAAAATATTGTTTGAAGAAAAGGCAGAGAGATTTAATGGTGTCGCTGCTGCATCAATTATTGCAAGAGCAAGATTACTTAAATGGTTCGATAAAAAAAGTAAAGAAATTGGACTTAAAATTCCACTTGGGGCTTCAAATTCTGTTACAAAATGCGCTCAAGAAATCCAAACTAAAAAAGGAAACAAATTATTAAGCGAATTAATTAAATTGCATTTTAAAAATTTTAAAGAAATAAATAATTAAGGTAAAATGGTTAATAAAAAAAATATACGAAGAATTGGAATATTAACAGGTGGCGGTGATTGTCCCGGTCTTAATGCAGTAATCAGAGGAGTAACAAAACCTGCAGAAGATTACGGTTTGACAGTTTTCGGCATTCTTGATGGCTTTGAAGGTTTAGTAGAAGGTAAAGCTAAAGAACTTACAAATAAAGATGTAAGTGGGATATTAGCTCAAGGCGGAACGATTTTAGGTTCGTCAAATAAGGGTGACCCTTTCCATTGGCCAGTAGAAAAAGATGGTAAGATAGAAATTGTCGATAAATCAAAAGAAGCACTAAACAATTACAATGATTGGGGCTTGGATGCTTTAATTGCAATCGGTGGCGATGGAACTATGCACATTTCTAGAAAGCTTATGGCGATGGGAATGAATGTAGTTGGCGTACCCAAGACAATTGATAACGACTTGGAAGCAACGGACCTGACATTCGGACACGATTCCGCAGTTTATGTAGTTGCTGAAGCATTAGATAGACTTCATACAACTGCAGCATCTCACCATAGAGTTTTAGTTGCTGAAGTAATGGGACGATACGCTGGTTGGATTGCTTTAAACGGAGGGATTGCTGGTGGTGCTGATTTAATATTAATTCCTGAAATTCCTTTTTCTTGGGAAAAAGTATTTGCTAAAATCAGAGAAAGAGAATTGAAAGGAAAAAGATTCAGTTTAGTTTGTGTAGCTGAAGGAGCTAAACCATTGGGTGGCGAATTAGTTACCAAAGGAACAGATATAAAAAGAACCGATCCAGTGCAATTAGGTGGAATAGGAAAAGTTGTAGCAGAAAAAATAGAAGAAGGGATGAACAGAGAAACCAGAGTAACTGTTCTCGGACATTTACAAAGAGGCGGAAGTCCTACTCCGTTCGATAGAATTTTATCAACAAAATTTGGTGCATTTGCTATTGATTTAGTTGCACAGAAAAAATTCGGAAGGATGGTAGCATTAAAAGGCTCGGAGATAAAAAGTGTTTGGATTGAAGATGCTATAAGTAAGCAAAAATTGGTTAGACCTGATCATCAATCGGTTATAACAGCACGAAGAGTAGGAATCTCTTTTGGTGATTAGTTTGTATTTTCTGAAATTGAATTTTATATTTGCCACGCAAAAATTAAAATGTCGGGGTCGTAGTTCATCCGTTAGCTAACGGAGGTTAGAACGCCTGTCCCGACAAGTGTGGAAGGTTGCGAGTTCTATAAAAAATAACTTTTTGGGGTCGTAGTTCAGTTGGTTAGAACGCCTGCCTGTCACGCAGGAGGTCGCGAGTTCGAGTCTCGTCGGCCCCGCAGAACAAAGCCCTGTAAGAATATCGCTTACAGGGTTTTTGTTTTCTAAACCACATTACCTGTAACGCAGGAGGTCGTCCAGAATGAAATTCGGGAAATCCTGACTGTACCGATGAGTGAATCGACTACGGGATTGACATCGCAAGAAAGAAGTTATCTTAAATAGTATGAATTGTCAAACTTCGAAATGACTAATGTGAGAATAAATTTAGCTTTGAGAGAATTTCTTTTTAAGCTCATTACATAAATAACTTGCATTTTCTATTTGCAATATTCTTATTTCAGGTCAAACCATAGATAACACAGATTACCACAAAAGATTCAAATGACGAATGACTGTTGACCAATCATCAACTTCCACCCTACCATTTCCAATTTCCCGCCTCTAATTTCTAATTCTTCTTTCAATTATGATTCACCATTGAGAAAAACAAATCGAAATTTATAAAACACATCACATTATCTGACCAAACAAAGAATTTTAATACCTCTCGATGATTTGTTATTGAACTGCCTTAAGTAATCAGTTATTATTCGACCAGTAAAACAATTTGTCTGAAAAGAGAAAAGTAAAATGAAAAATTCAATAACATCAGTTCTGAGCATTGCTACTACAAGTTTTGGACAGAATAAAAAACTTTCCGAACTAACCAATAATAAATATACATATCAGAATCTCATTAAATGCATAAAATCCGAAAATAAGCAGATTAGAAAAAATTCTATCTATTTAGAAGGTTACTACAGAATAATTGAATCAAAGAATGAACTTATAAAGCAATTAAGAGTTGAAGAATGCTTCGAAAATAAAATACTGATTGGCTTGGCACTATATAAAATAAACAGTGAAAAAGGGATTAAAGAGTTAATGAGTTTAGCACAGAGAGAAAACAATGTCAAATTAAAGAAGATGTGTTATGCTATTTGTACAGAATATTTATCTTCTTATGCAAAAAGTATTTAATAAATTAAAAACCACCTAAATCGAGTTTGTATCTCTTTGAAAATTAATTTTAACAAATTGAAATTGTATTAGAAGAAAAAAATTGTCAGTCTGATCCGTGTGCTAACTGATGTCGAATACTGACAATTTTAATCAAAA
>CAKZLD010000179.1 GCA_937125135.1 uncultured Ignavibacterium sp. | reverse complement strand
AAATGAAAATAGATCCCACTAAAAAAGGTATTAAACGAAAGTTTTTAATTTTTACAATAACTACATTGTTCATTGTATTTATGTTTCCCAAAGGGGAATCACTTGATTTTCAGGTTTCTGAAGGCTCAATTTGGACTCAGGACGATCTAATAGCCCCATTTAGTTTTCCTATTCTTAAGGACTTGACTGTTTATGAAATGGAATTAAAGGTAGCTGAAGAATCAGTCTTTCCGATTTATGTACGAAAAAATTTCTCCATAAGTGATTCATTAAATATTTTCACTAAAAAAATCATTGAAATTCTTGATGAGAATCTGAAAAGAGAAGTAAATGATTTTGTGAACCCTACTTTTTTCTCTCCCCAATCGTTTTCTGTTTTGATTAATATTCATAAAGACAGAAGAAATTATTCGAGAAATAAAACCACTGTCGAGAACTTACTTGAAAATGCAAATCCGGTAATTCTTCAATTACATAAAAGGGGAATACTGAATACAAATTTAAGTGAAAAATTAAAAGATACAATTGCTGTTCGTGTTGGAAACATTGACATAATTAATTCAGTAAAGGAATTTCTTTTCTATGATGAAGCAAAAAATGTTTCGTCAATAATTATAAATCAATTAAACTTAAAAGAGGATTATAAAAAAATCTTAGAAGAATATGCTCATCGGTTTTTAATACCAAATATTATCTTCGACGAAAACGCAACTGCATTAGAAGTCGAACAAGCGAAAAATAGCGTTCCCAGATATTCCGGTATAGTTAATGAAAATGAAAGAATAGTCGCCAAACACGACAGAATCACAAAGCAAGTCAAACTTAAAATCGAATCTTACAAGGAAGCCAAAGGTGAAGATGTAAGTTTACTTGAGAACATTTTACAGATTGTCGGAAAGTTTTTACACATTGGTTCTTTCTTAGTCATTCTTGGTATTTACCTTTACTTATTCCGAAAGAAGATTTTCTTCAATACAAGCAAGTTACTATTGATTGCCTTGCTTTATATGTTTGTTGCTTTTGTTACATTTCTTATCAACTCTGCTCCAATAAAAGCTCCAATTCAGTATTTGATTTTTATCCCTGTTGTTTCAATGATTTTAACAATAACTTTCGATTCGAGAGTTGGTTTCTATTCGACTGTGATTTTAACTCTGATTATTGGAGCTTTAAGAGGTAATGATTACTCTTTTATGGCAACCAATTTTGTTGCAGGTGCTTTGTCAGTTTATACGGTACGTGATATTAAAAATCGCACTCAAATCTTCAGATCTTTTATCTTCATTTTTATTGGCTATTTCACAATGATTATTGCTTTTGGACTTGAGAGATTTGCTACAATTGAATCTATGCTTTTAGAACTTGCTTTCGCCTCTTCAAATGCAATCGTGAGTCCCGCATTAACTTATGGTTTACTGATATTTATAGAAAGAATTTTCAAAATAACAACAGAACTAACACTTCTTGAATTATCAAATTACGAACGACCATTATTAAGAGAGCTTGCAACTAAATCTCCCGGCACTTTTAATCATACTTTAACTGTAAGTCTGATTGCAGAATCAGCTGCTGAAAAAATAGAAGGAAGTCCTTTGTTGGCAAGGGTTGGGGCACTATATCACGATATTGGAAAAACGATTTATCCAATTGCTTTTATTGAAAATCAAATTAAAGGAGATAATATTCACGATAATCTCAAACCTGAAGAAAGTGTAAAAATGATTTTAAGGCACATTGATGAAGGTATTGAATTGGCCAAAATCAACAAACTTCCTCCCGAGATAATTGATTTTATACCAATGCATCACGGAACTTCTGTACTATCATATTTTTATGACAAAGCAAAAAGAATCTACGGAGAAGAAAATCTGAACATTGAAGATTTTAGATATAAAGGTCCTAAACCAAATACAAAAGAGACTGCAATTGTTATGCTGGCTGATAGTTGTGAGTCAGCAGTCAGATCGATTACGGAACCGAATGAAGAGAAAATCAGAAACGTCGTAAAAAGTATAATAAATTCGAAATTGGATGATCACCAACTCGATGAGGCTCCTGTAACATTATCCGATATTAGTAAGATTCAGGAGACTTTTTTGAATATACTTATTTCTCAGAATCATAAAAGAATTAAATACCCAAAACAAGATGAAATAGAAAAAGGACTTAATCCAAATTCCTAAAATCCATGAATCCAATTCTTAAAGAATACCTTGCTCAGTTAAAAGTCGAAAAGAACTTAACAAAGAATACAATATCTTCATACAAGACCGATTTGGAAAGTTTCTTAAATTATATTAAAGATATTGGAATAACAGATTTGTCTGAAATAACCACAGAGCATTTAAGTTCATTCTTTAAACTATTAAAAAACCTCGGTCTGAATGAAAGAACAAGCGCCAGATATTTTTCTTCGATAAGAGGTTTCTTTAAATATTTGATTAAAAATGATTATGTCGAAGCAAGCCCGATTGAAAAGATGAAGGCACCGAAAATCTCCCGAAAGCTGCCATCTGTATTGACTATTGATGAAATAAATACTTTATTAAATACTCCTAATCTTGATGATAAAAATGGTATTAGAGATAAAGCAATGCTTGAAGTTTTCTATGCATGTGGTTTGAGAGTCTCAGAGCTGATAAATCTAAAGATAATGGATTTGTTTTTGAAAGAAAATCTAATTAAAGTTTATGGAAAGGGAAGGAAGGAAAGACTTGTCCCCATTGGCTCTGAAGCAATTGCTTCACTTGAAAATTATCTCACACAAAGCAGACCTTTCTTAAAGAAAAATTTACAGAGCGAGAATTTTGTATTTCTAAGTAATCGAGGTAAAAAATTTTCAAGAATGGGTGTATGGAAAATTGTTAAAAGATATGTTGAATTATCTGATATTAAAAAAGAAATTCATCCTCATACTTTTCGTCACTCATTTGCAACTCATTTGATTGAACGTGGGGCTGATCTACGTTCAGTTCAGGAAATGCTCGGGCATTCTGATATTTCCACTACGCAGATTTATACTCATATTGATCGTGATTATGTCAAAAGAGTTCATAAAATGTATCATCCTCGTGGATGAGGAGTTAATTTCAACCTTATGAAGTTTTATCTACTTTGTTTTTATTCCATCATTTCAATTTTGACATTCATTTCTTTTAGTTGCAATAATAATGATGATAACAGAGAAGAGATTAACTTAACGAATTCAAAAATTCAGAATTTTAAAGGTTTCTATTTTATCTCAAATACTTCGAATGAGTATAATCTGATGTTTTATGATTTTCTTGAAGATTCAGTAGTAAAAATATTTGGAAGCAAAACCCAGAAAGTAATTGAAGTTGAGCATAGCACTCAAAATAATGTAGTCCTTTTTCTCACTGTTTCAAGATTAAATAAAAAAACAGCTATACCGGAATATGAAGGAATTAAATTATACAGATATGATCCTGCTTCCCGTAAAACTGAATTGTTAAATAAATTCTCTCCATCAATTCAGATTTATTCTTTCTGGCTTGATATTAACCGATATAAAATTGTAAGAGTATTTTTTGATGAAATAGTTGCTTCATATGTAAATAAGCATTCGCTGATATACAATCCATTTGGCAAATTATTATCTGAAGAAAATGAGGTTTTTGATTTGGTAAAAAGCGGATATCCTATCAGAGAAATGCAGCCATTAAATCTTTATTCACAAATAAAAAAATATCAAGTTAAAATTGTTGCCGACTCGATTTTTGTTTTGAATAATGACAAAAAAAAATCACAAAAAATTCTTTCAGATGCTTCAGTATTAGACTTAATCTGGGCTGAGAATGAAAAACATTTAATTGTTTTTTATCAAAATTCTAAGTCAAGCAGGTATAAAATTTTATTATTTGATTTGATAAATAACAGAATTGTTAAGACTTTTGACGAGGAAGGAATAAAAAATTTTGATTTAATAGGTAATTATCTTATCTATGATTTTTTAGAGAATAATTATCAAAGAATTGAAGTGGTCAATATTGAGAAATTACTCACAGTCAAAAAAATATCTGTTGGCAGAAATAATTTTCTGAAAAATGTATCATTAAGATGAGTTAGGAAATTGAAAACATATTTAAGAATAATCAGTTATACTAAACCTTATTGGAAGCAAATACTTCTGACTTTTGTTTTTACAATTTTTTATGCGATACTCAATGGTACATCTGTTTATTTGACTATTCCGCTCTTGGACACGTTATTTCAGGAATCTTCAAACAAAGTTACTATTGAGGAGGAAATTCCTAAGAACGAAAGCACTATTTTCCCTGACTGGTTTGAGAACACAAAAAAGAATGTTAGCCAAACATTTAATCAATACATTCTCGAAGGAGAAAAACCCACTGTACTTTTGAGAATTTGTATAGTAATTATAATTGCGTTCTTTCTGAAAAATGTTTTTGGATATCTTCAAGGAAATTTTATGACTTATGTGGAATTTGCTGCGATGAAAGATTTAAGAGATGAGGCATACAGGCATCTGCATAAATTGCCGATGAGTTATTTCAAGAAAGAAAGAGTTGGTAATTTGATTTCAAGATTTACCAACGATGTAACAATTGTTCAGGCAAGTATCTCTGCAACATTTTCAAACTTGATTAAAGAGCCATTAACCATACTTGTATTTTTATTCATTGCAATTAGTATTAGCTGGCAGTTGACCGTTTTTGCTTTTTTGATTCTTCCGTTTTCTATGGGAATAATAGCATGGATTGGATTTAAGCTCAGAAGACAAACCTCAAAGCTACAATCAAAGCTTGCGGACATTACGAGTGTATTACAAGAAACAATCTCAGGAGTGAAAGTTGTAAAAGCTTTTGGTATGGAAGATTATGAAAACAGACGCTTTATGGATGAAACACGCTCTTTCTTCAAATTGGTTTTGAGAATTGTATTCGTTCGTAATGCATCCTCACCACTTACAGAATTTTTAAGTGTGATTGTTGGAGCGTTTATTATTTATTACGGCGGTTTACTTGTGATTGATAAAAACACTCTGTCTGCAAGTCAGTTTTTAGGATTTCTTTTTGCAATTTTTCAATTGATGCCTCCTATTAAAGAACTTAGCAGTGTAAATAACAGAATTCAGGAAGCAAGTGCCGCAGCAGACAGAATATTCGAAATACTTGATACACAACCGTCAATCAAAGATTCGGATGATGCAATCGAATTGAAAAATTTTGAAAGTAGTTTAGAATTTCAGAATGTTTCATTCAAATATGAGGACTCTGAAGATTGGGTTTTGAAAAACGTTTCCTTCAAGGCAAACAAAGGCGAGATAATTGCATTTGTCGGTCCAAGCGGTGGAGGTAAATCTACTTTAGTTGATTTGATTCCACGATTTTATGATCCAACTTCTGGAATTATTTTGATAGATGGAATTGACATTAAAAAATTCACACTTAATTCTCTTCGTGCTAAAATGGGAATTGTAACTCAGGAAACATTTTTGTTCAACACTACGATTCGTGAAAACATTGCTTACGGAATTTCCGATTGTTCAGAAAACAAAATCATCGAAGCAGCTAAAACAGCTAACGCTCATAATTTCATTATTGAAATGCCGAAAGGATATGATACAATAATCGGTGAAAGAGGAGTGAAATTATCAGGAGGTCAGAGACAGCGATTAACAATCGCAAGAGCGTTATTGAAAAATCCTGAAATAATGATTTTTGATGAAGCAACATCAGCACTCGATAATGAATCGGAGATTCTTGTTCAGGAAGCCATTGAAAGATTGATGAAGAACCGCACGACTTTCGTTATCGCACATAGATTGAGTACAATTCGTAATGCAACCAAAATTATAGTGATTGATAAAGGTGAGATTGTTCAGGTTGGTACTCACGAAGAACTTATTTTACAAGAGGGAAAACTTTACAAGAAATTTTACGAGATGCAGTTTAGAGAAACAACCGATTATTTCAATGGTAATTAGTAGATTTGATAAAAAAGTCATCTTAACAGTTCTATCAATTTTTGCTGTTAGCTTTCTTTTATCTCTTGCGTTGATGCAGTTAGTTGCTGGGTTGATTTTCATTATGTGGTTATTTGAGAAAAATGAAGAAAAAAGAAAAACTGCAGGGATGATACTTTATGCAATTATTATTTTTGGATTAGTTAGATTGATCTCTGTTTTCCTTTCTGATTTTCCTCACGAGAGTTATCAGGTTTTTTACAAAGAGGCTATTTTCTACACTTCCGCTGTATCTTTAAGTTTCTATTACAAAGCCTTGGGAAAAAATGATATAATTAAACTGATGAACTTTTTTATAATTGGTGCATTGATCGTTTCATTGATTGGAATTTATCGTTTTTATTCCGGTGATGTAGATAGAGCGCAAAGTTTCTCAGGAAGTT
The DNA here is from genome assembly GCA_937125135.1 of uncultured Ignavibacterium sp. Lineage (GTDB taxonomy): Bacteria > Bacteroidota > Ignavibacteria > Ignavibacteriales > Ignavibacteriaceae > Ignavibacterium. Next base: position 6,068 of record CAKZLD010000179.1, on the reverse strand, counting down.
ACACTGCTTTTTCTTCATATCTTTTGGCAGCATTTAGTTTTTCATTGTTTTTTAATAAAGATTATTCAAAGAAATCTAATCAAATCACTTGGGTGATCATCTATGCAATTTTATTTCTGGGAATTTTTACTTCTTTGGGAAGAGCTAATCTTTTAATTGCTGTTTTGATTTTTCTTGTTTCAATTGTCTTTAGACAAATTAAACCTTTGCAGCTGATTGCTCTTGCAATTTTCATAGTTGGATTTTTCTCTATGAATATTTTATTCCCTTCTGATAAAATTGAACAAAGAGCTACGAATATTACACAACTTTCAGACAGAGATGTTATTTGGGAAGGAGCATTAAGAATTATTTCAGAAAAACCGATAACTGGTTTTGGACCAAGAACCTTTTCACAAATTTTCCCTCTTAAAGAAAAATTTCAAGATAAAGGAGTTGGAGGATGGCACAACGATTTTCTTCAGATTTATTTTGAAAGTGGTTTAATTGGCTTGCTTTCGTTTCTGTTTCTTCTATTTATGATTATGAAACAACTAATCAATCAGATTAAAGACAAAAAAATCTCTGATGATTTCAGAAGCATTTCTACTTCAATTCTATTTGTAGTGATTAGTCTATTACTAACTTCCTTTTTCTCCGGTTTTATTACTTCAGTTTATCTATCTGTAGTTTTTGTTTTTTTAATTTCACTGATTGACAGAATTTCCCTTGAAAAATCTAATTCAGAAAAAATCTGACCCCAATTCCTCCATCGAATGAAAATTTAGTTGATGGAATCAAATCCATAACGGGAGCAATTTCAATAAATACATCAATAAAATTTCCTCGTGGCATCCATAAGCCACCCAATACTCCACGAACTCCCAATCTTGAATTATTGTCCTGACGAAATTTTAACCTAACTCCAGGACCATAATATATTGAAATCCTTTCCGAAGTATTCAGTGCATTATCTAAATGGAATAAATAGTCGCCGTGTAAGTGCAGGTTGCTATTTTTTTCAAATGAATAGCCAAGTCCAAAATCGAATGCATTAATTCCACTTGTCCAGTATTTTGCACTGATTCCTGTCGGTTCACCAACAATAAAACCTATTGCAAAATTTTTGTTTTGAGCAAGGTTGATACTGCTTGTCAAAGTTAAATAAATAAATGCAATGATTAAAAATTTTCTTTTCATAAAAAATAATCCTTAATCTTTTTTTATTTCAATAATAATAATTTTATTGTATTTATAAAATCTCCGGTTCCATTCTGCAGAAATAAACATTTGCTGATAAATCTGAAAACTCAATATTATTCATATCTACCTCTCTCCCTATAACCGTTGAATATCACTTTAACTCTTTGTCCATTTAAATCGAATAGCGAGATATCAACATAAGAAGTTGGAGGGATGCAATAAACTAAATTTGTTTGAGAATTGAATGGATTAGGGTAATTCTGAAGAATATCAAAAGATATTTCATCATGAATTTCATCTTCAACGTTAACAACATTAGCAGAACGATAAATTCCGTAATAATCCATCCCAGCATAGATATATCCGTTCGAAGAGCTGAAAAGACTCAAAACAAAATTTTCGTTACCCATTCCTGAATTAACTAACTCCCAATTATTTCCGGAATCAGTGCTTCGATAAACCCAGTAGCCACGAGTTCCGGCATAAATATGATTATTAGGATCAATAAGTAAACAACTATACTCTGGACCAGCTCCTCTAATACTTGACCAACTCTGTCCATTATTTACAGACTTATAAATTCCATAACCTTCAGTTGAAAGGTAAATTGCTCCACTATTATCCTTCACTAAATCAGATGAAGTAAAATTTATTCCAAAAGAATATTCATTCCATTGACTTCCATCATTATCACTGTAAAAAACTTTTCCATTACTTGCAGCAATGATTCGTCCAGAATTAGTTTTTGTCAAAGCAAATATGTTTTGTGTAAGATTGAATATTTTCATCCAGGAATCTCCACCATTTGTTGACTTGTAAATTTCCCCTTGACCGTCAGCAAAGTTCATCCCAAAGTAGATGTTATTACTTGCATCAACTAATAAACAGGTAATTCCCTGATGTGGTGGTTCAAATTTCCTTGACCATGAAATTCCTGAATTTGTTGACTTGAAAATTCCGCTTCCAAATGTGCTCCCAATTGAAATTGCATAAATGTTATTTTGGTTATCTTTTGCCATCTTCCTGACCCATTGATTTTCTAATCCAGATGGGTTCCACGAAAGTCCATTATCAGTGGACTTGTAAATTCCTATTGCAAAAGTTCCCGCTAAAACTGAATTATCAGGCAAGCAGAGTAAATTATAAACGCTATTTAATTGAGTTCCAGAAGGAAATGAGGTTTTAAACCAAAAATTTTGGGCATTCAGCAACAACGATGAAATCAAAATTAAATAGATGGATTTCATAAAAAATTCCCCTTTTGAATTATTAATAATAGTAATTCTCTTTACTAAAATACATTTTATGATAGATAAGCAAGTAACAAATATCTTTGTATATTAAGACCGTCTAATCTATTTTTACAAACTTAAAAAATAAGTTTAATCAATTTTCGGAGAGTGTAAAATTATGCCAATGATGGCCAAAATGAGAAGTCTTGCTCCTGCATTTATTATAACAGTTGGAGCTCTATTTGTCCTTTTTATGGTAATTTCTGATTCTAATGTTTTAGAAGCAATTGGTGGTCCTGTAAAGTATGTTGGGAAAATAAATGGTAAAGAAATTACATACCAGGATTTTCAATCAGCTTTTGATAGACAAGTAGAAAACTTTAAACAACAAAACGGTCAGGATCCCAATGAAGATCAATTAGAACAAATAAGAGAGCAGGTTTGGGAATCACTTGTAAACCAAACTTTAATCGAGGAACTTATTGAAAAATATAACTTGACTGTAACTGATCAAGAAGTTAAAGATGTAATTCTTGGGGAAAATCCTCCCGATTTTCTGAAGCAGAATTTTATTGATTCACTTGGAAATTTTAATCGCCAGCTCTATGAACAGGCATTATTTGATCCGCAGAATAAGCAAGCTTTGATTCAGGCTGAGGAATTTGTAAGACAATCAAGATTAACTCAGAAGCTTCAGAGTATATTACTCGCTTCAATAAGTGTTGGTGAAGATGAAGTTCGTAGAAGATATATTGATCAATATACCAATATTGAAGCTGATTATATATTATTTGATGTTAATTCTGTTTCAGAAGCAGAAATTCAAATTACAGATGAAGACTTAAAAAACTACTATAACGAGAATTTAAATCTTTATAAACAGCCACCTCAGAGAAAACTAAATTTTGTTTTATTCCCAAATGTCGCCTCTCACGATGACACATTGTTAGTGGTTAAGAATCTTGAAAGTATTCTAAGAAGGGCCAAAGAAGATACTTCTGATTTCAAAGGATTAGTTGAAATATATTCTGAAATACCTTATTCAAGAGATACATTAACCATTCAATATTTCAATGCTGAAGCTTTATCTTTGATAAAGAATTCGAAGCAGGGAGATTTAATTGGTCCCGTCGGAACACCACAAGGCTACACTATTTATAAATATTACGGAACTGTACAAAGTGATCAACAATTTGTTAGAGCTTCGCATATTCTAATTAATCAGTTTGGCTCAGATGAAAGAAATCTTGAAGAAGCAAATAAAATTTATCAAAGAATAATCAATGGTGAAGATTTTGCTCAACTTGCAGAAGAGTATTCAGCTGATCCAGGAAGTGCAAAAAACGGAGGAGACCTAAATTACTTTTCAAAAGGAATGATGGTTAAAGAATTTGAAGAAGCTTCTTTCAATGGTAAAATTAATGAAGTTCAAAAGCCTGTTAAATCAACTTTTGGCTATCATATAATTAAAGTTACAGATAAAACTAACAATAAGTTTGTTGTTGAAAGAATAGTTAATCAAGTTAAGCAATCTGCATCAACCAGAGATAGAATATTTAATGCCGCAAACGACTTTTCATTCCTTGCACAGAAAAATGGATTTGAACAGGAAGCAAAGTTGATGAATTATGAAATAAAAGAAACTCCTCTTTTTTCAGATCAATCAGTTTCGGTTCCTGCAATAGGCCCAAATAAGAGATTAGTTACTTACTCCTTTGAAAATAGTGTTGGTACTGTTAGTAGCCCATTTAAAGTTCCTATGGGTTATGTAGTTGTCAAAATTGCTGAGGCGACGAAAGAAAGATTCACTCCTTTTGAAGAAGTTAAAGAAGCAATGCGACCCGCAGTCATTCGAGAGAAGAAATTTGAAAAACTCGAAAAATCAGCTAAAGAAGTTTTTCAGAAATTAAATGGAAATCTTAATAATATTAGTTCAATCAGACCTGATTTACAGGTTATGAATACAGGTTCATTCACTCCACAAGGTAACATTCCGAATCTTGGACGAGATTATTTATTTATAAATAAAGCCTTGGATGCAGAAATTGGAAAGGTTCAACAACCGTTCAAAGGTATGAGAGGATGGTATATTATGAGTGTTAAGTCAAGAACACCTTTTGATAAAAATAATTTCGAAGCTCAGGCTACCTTGTTGAGAAATCAAATTTTGAATGAGAAAAAGGGAAGATTCTTTAATGATCTTCTTACAAAATTGAAAGATGAGGCTGATATAGTAGATAATCGTCATATGTTTTTCGGATGGTAAGATTTTATTGAATTTGAAATATGTCAAAGTTTAGAATTGTAGTTTTATTATTACTGATTTTTTTAACTGATAAATATTTAAGTCAATCTAAAGAAGTTGGATTTGGCTTAAATATTGGACTTGGGTTAATATCATCATCGGAGATATTTCCAAATCCAAATTCATCTGATTTAATTGAGCGAAATAAATCTTTTGAAATTGCAAATATTTTATCTCCAACAGTAGAGATAAAATATAGATTCAATGAAGAAGTTTCTGTTGGTTTATCTTCTGAATATGCTTCAAAGATGAAAAAAGGAAATTTCGTCTCAGCCTTATCTGGCAGCCAAATAGTCGAGCTTGAATCGGAAGATGGCTTCGTTTTTATTCCGGTTGAGTTATCAGTATATCAAACTTTACCATTCTCTACGGAAAATTTTAAGTTCAACATTGGAGGTGGATTAGGTTATTATTTCGCAAGCCTGAAAAGAAATTTCGGAAACACAAAAATTTCTACTGTTGAAGCTTCACCTGTTTTTGGAATTCAGGTTTCTGCGTCTGTGGAATACAAAATATCTAATTATTTAGGTTTTTGCTTGCTAACAAAATATCGTGCACCTGAGATTAAAATTAAAAGCCGATATGATAGTAAAATTGTTGAATATAAAGGAAAAACCATAACACTTCTTCAGGATACTTTTGATTCAAAAGTTAGCGTGAATGGAGTTGTTTTAGTGCTGGGCTTCTCTTATAATTTTAATTGATTTTCACTAAGTTATAATTTATGTTTGATGCCTGATTTTTTAATTTCGTAAACAGTAATAAATTATAGGTAATATGAAAGAATATAGATTTCGTTTGATAATCATTATCGCCGCAGTAGCTTTGAGCATTTATTTGCTATATCCTACTTATGTGGATTATCAAAACAATAAAAAAATTGAATCTATTCTTCAATCAAAAAAAGAAGAATTAAAACAATCTAATCTATCCAAATCTGAGATTGAAGAACTTCTGGTTATTATTGAAGATAGCTTGAAGCAAGCTGACCCTTCGATTGTTGAAAACAGATTGAAAAGACTTAAATTAGGACTTGACCTTCAAGGTGGAATGAGAGTGGTTCTCGAAGTTAATACTGCCAAGTTACTCGAAAAACTGGCTAACAATCCTGACAAAGTCTTTAATACTCTGCTTGAAGAATCTTTTAAGGAATCTGAATCAACAGAAGAGTCCATTGTTGATATTTTAGCAAGAAAACTTCAATCAAGGGGTATTAGACTTAGTCGATACTTTGGAAATATTAGACAAGATGATTCTGAAATTATTTCAAAACTAAAAAGTGATGCTGATGATGCTGTTACCCGTGCAATCGAAATCATTAGAAATCGTGTTGATCAATATGGTGTTTC
>CAKZLD010000178.1 GCA_937125135.1 uncultured Ignavibacterium sp. | reverse complement strand
AATTAATTTTCCCAATAATTGTAGCCGCAGTTATCATAATTATATATTTCACATACTTTGCTCCATCAGATAAATTGGGCTCGTTCAGCAAGTTCAATCCGGGGAGCGAAGTTAATCAACAAGTTAATGCAGCCGTTGTAAAAGAGAAAGGATTTGAAAGAGATGCAAACGGTAATATTATTTCTTTCTTTGCAAGGGATAAAGATAATATTGAAATGAAAGTTACATCCCACGAACCAATAATGCCGGAAATTGCCCACGCTGCAGTAGTTGAATTACTTGGGCATATACACGAGAATAGTATTACTGCTTCTAAAGTTTCTATTATAAAATGAAAAATAATAAAATCCGAAAGAGATATTACAATGAAAAAATATCAATTAAAAAATATTGACTGCGCTTCTTGTGCAGCAAAGATTGAAGACGGGCTTGCTAAGATGCCGGAAGTAAAATTTGTATCGGTGAGCTTTGCTAACTCAACTATGCAGATTGATGCACCGGACATCGAAGAAGTAAAACAAAAAATAAAAGAGATTGAACCGGAAGTTGAAGTGCTTGAAATGGATTCTGAAATCTCATCTTATGCAAAGCATTTTAATTTCAAAAATGAATTAACTGAAAATAAATCAGAACTGATCAAAATACTTTCAACACTTTTCCTTCTTGTTGGTGGATTAATCTTTGAGGAGGAAATTCATAATACTCCCTATCATTTTGTAGAATATTTAATTTTTATTCCAGCTTATTTAATTAGTGGATGGGGTGTATTAAAAGGAGCTTTGAGAAGCATTTCAAAAGGAAGGGTTTTTAACGAACATTTTCTTATGTCAATTGCAACACTTGGTGCAATTGCAATTGATGAAATGCCGGAAGCTGTTGCAGTTATGTTATTTTATGTTGTGGGTGAATTGTTCCAGGATATTGCAGTCAGTCGTTCACGAAAATCAATTAAAGCACTTTTAGAAATAAGACCTGACTATGCGAACCTCAAGATTAATGGAGAGATTAAAAAAGTTTCGCCAACAGAAGTTAAACCAGGACAAATTATTGTTGTTAAACCCGGAGAAAAAATACCTCTGGATGGAATTGTTATTGATGGTAACTCCTTTGTTGATACTTCTGTATTAACAGGCGAATCTGTTCCTCGTTCGGTAAAAGAAAATGAAACTGTTCTGGCAGGAATGATTAACAAAAATGGAGTGCTTACAAATAAGGTCACAAAAGAATTTGGTGAATCTTCAATTTCAAAAATTCTTGAGCTTGTAGAGAACGCAAGTAGTAAAAAAGCTGAGACTGAAAAATTCATCACGACATTTGCGCGATACTACACGCCTGTTGTCGTATTTGTTGCATTATTTTTAGCAATAATTCCACCATTGTTTTTTGCCGGA
>CAKZLD010000177.1 GCA_937125135.1 uncultured Ignavibacterium sp. | reverse complement strand
CCCGCTACAATCAAACCTGAGTTCTGACCGATTGATTGGATAATCACATTTTCACCGAGAGCACCTTTTCTTTTTAAAGCAGCAGATAATCCTACAGCGATTATTGCTATTGGAATTGCTGCTTCAAAAACCTGCCCGATTTTCAAACCAAGATATGCAGCAGCAGCAGAAAACAACATTGCCATCAAAAGTCCCCAAATCACTGAATAAGGAGTTATCTCCGCTGGTGATGAAGTCGGAGACATAAGCGGTTGATAAACTTCGTCAGGTTTTAATTCCTTAAAGGCATTTTCGGGAAGACCTTTAATTGCTCCAGATGTATGTTCACTCATATTTCACCTTTTTGTTGTTTGATGTTTAATTATGAATTAGCACTTAGTTGTTATCTATTTTAACTCCTAACCAACTCTCAATTTTAGAATAAATCAATTTCCTGTCTTTCGCCGGAAAGTCCCTGATTTTTGTTTGATGTGAGCCTCCGCGCAAAACCATTTTAAGAGAATTTGTTTTTCCTGTTAAACATACTCCGGTAGAAGTCCATGGATCATTTCCACCGTAAATAAAAATCATATTATTTGCCTGATTGCTAACCCAGTCAGAAATATCTTTCATTATCTCCGGATTGAATTCGAGTTTTAGTGAATCTGGAATGAAAAATAAAGTCTTTCCATCAGAGTATTTTAATAAATCTTTGAAATCAGAAACATCGTAAGCGTAGTAGCCATATTCAGTGTAGCATTGATACCAAAAGGGATGAAGTGATTTAATGGATTGGTCGGAAAAATAATCTAATCCTGCATTGTCTTTGAAATGTCCGAAAATGATTTCGCTTGATTCTGTAGTGTCTGGAATGTTTTCACATCCTCCGTTGTTCCACTGCCAATAAGCAAATGAATATTCAAGCACACAATACTCGAATGCTTTTTCAATTCCAACGATTTTGTATTCGTAATTATTCTTCTCAGCAGTTTCAATAAATTTTGGTAAGTAAATATCTCTGTTGTATAGAATATGCTTTTGCAGATTTTTTACTTTTTGTCTGCATTCAGGAGTTGACACAATTTTGAACCACTCGTAAACTCTATTATCATCAATTGAAAAATTTATCGGTGCAACATAAACCACACTTGCATCCACATCGTCAGTATAAAATCTTTTGTGAAAAATTACAGTTGAGCCACCTTTACTGATTCCTGTGCTTATCCATTTTCCCGAATAAAATTCTTTTAATCTGCTGATGATTCTATGATGATCAGCAGCAGCTTGTTTTATATCGAGATATTTCCAATCAAATGGTGATGGAACAGATTCACCAAAGTAACGATGCTCAACAATAATCTGATTACAGTTTAATAATCGGCTTAATTCATTTTGCCTGTAATTAACTGAATATCCATCCAACTCAACTACGACGGGGAGATTTTTATCCCGATGAGCGAGAAAGAATTGTTGCTTAAATTTAGGTCCATCAGGATTTTCGTGGTCGAGTGGTTGTTCGATAAATATCTCATAAATTTCAGAGAATTCTGAATCGGATTTAATTTCTTTAACTGTAAAATCTTTTTGTGAAATTAGCCAATCATAAAGTTTACTATTTTTTGTTATTTGAGAGGATTGACTGCAGGAAATAAAATTGAAAGTAAAAATTGTTGTGAGGACAAGAGGAATTAAACGGGAATTAGTCATATTCTATCATAATTTTTGAATGAAAATTGTTTCTTATTTTTCTTATGAATTTATTCCAAATTCGTTGTTACAAAGATTTTAAAGATATTTATCAAATAAAAATTCTTAAAGAAAATGAAAGCAAAAATCAGAGTTCACAAAGGAGACATAACAAAACTTAAAGTTGATGCAATAGTAAATGCAGCCAACAATTCATTACTTGGAGGCGGTGGAGTAGATGGAGCAATTCATCGTGCTGCAGGACCTCAACTGCTTGAATACAATCGTAAACTCGGTGGATGTGAAACAGGCAAAGCAAAAATCTCTCCCGGTTTTAATCTGCCAGCTAAGTTTATTATTCACACCGTAGGTCCTGTTTGGAGAGGTGGAAAGTATAACGAAGCGGAATTACTAAAAAACTGCTATATCAATTCATTGAAGCTTGCTGTTGAAAATGGAATTAAAAGTCTAGCCTTCCCGGCAATTTCAACCGGAGTTTATGGTTATCCGATTGAAGAAGCAACAAGAATTGCTGTCGAATCAGTAAATGATTTTCTTTTTACTAATGATTTTATCGAGGAAGTAATATTTGTTTGCTTCGACGACAAAACTTATAAAGTATATGAGAATGTGTTGAGGTAGGAATTAGTTCTTGTCGATCTATTAAAGTTCATCTTTTGGTTTAATACAATTATTGTTGAATATTTGCCCTTCATTTTTCTAAAAATTACAC
>CAKZLD010000176.1 GCA_937125135.1 uncultured Ignavibacterium sp. | reverse complement strand
GTTATAAAATACCGGTCATAATTTTTATTATGGTAATGTAATTCAAAAGAAATCTAAGTCCAGAATCTTGTGTTGTTAATTTCCAAATTAACGAATTGGGAAATGATGATTTAAATTTGGTTTAAAGTATTCATTAATTTCGTTTTACAAATCAAGGTTGGTATCGATAATACAATTTAACATCTAATCAAAAGTCAACTCTGTAGTTCCGGATAAATTTTTTTAATTTTTAATAATTTGAGTTAATCTGTGTTATCTGTGGTTTAAAAAATTATTTCTCGCCGAGACACAAAGAGCACAAATAAGGTCCATCAATCCGTAAACTCATCTTCTCATCAAAGTCATTAACCAAATTGGATTATTAAAAATCTTTTTGACTATGTAACACCAAAAAATTCATTTAATTATTAGTACACCCTCTAAACCAATCAAAAAGAAACTTAAAACAGATAAGACTATTGCTCATAAACTTTGTAAACTATCTTTTCATTTAACGGAAAGATAATTGAAAGAATAATCAAAGAAATTATGGATAACTGATTAATTATTGGACAACAAAACAAATATTCAGTTAAAGGAATGATAGGCGATTAATAAGCGAAATAGACCAGAATTAAATTTTCATCCATTAAAGATTATTTCTTTAACTTGCTGATTGACTACCACAAAACTTTTGGTTAGTCCAAAGATTTTCTCTCTTATCACAAATGAATTAGGAAACAAATTTTTTAACTCCTCAAACCTTAATAAATTAATTTCATCAACTAATTTTGCTGCTTCATCTGCATTTTTTGTTTTTTTATACCAACCCAAAGAAAAATTCATTAAAAGAAATATTCTAACATTTCTTGGCAGAAAGTGAAAAAATGGAAATCCAAAATGAGGTTCAATAGGAAAAAAATAATTTGGTGTTTGTATAAAAAAATTATGTCCCACTCTCAATACTTCATTTGCCATTAATTTTTGATTTTCCAGATTACCAAGATGTTCAATTACTGAATTTGAAAAGACAATATCAAACTCTCTATCTTTAAATTGAGAAAGATTTATAGCGTCACCCACCACCGAAATAATATTATTATACTTTACATCTTCTTTAAACAAATTCAAAATAACAATTTCGATAGGTAAATTAACTGCTTGCATCATTTCCCAAAATTTCTGTGTACCACCGATATCTAATATTCTAATTTTATTTTTTTTTTGATTATGTAAAAAAGAAATTACATTAAGAAAATACTTAAATCTTTTTCGTCTTATTTTATTTGCAAAGGAGTTAAATTGATAATTGTTTGCAAGCTTTTGAAATATTTTATTTAACATATAATCAGATAATCAATTATTAAAGTAGCAATAAATTTTATTAACCTAGAAACTGGTCATTCGAATTTAATTTGTGTTAATCTGTGTTATCTGTGGTTTCAAAATAATTTAGTTTTTGCAAAGATGCAAAATGGGGCGTTGGAAGTTTGGGGTTGGAGGTTGGTCATTGGACATTGGTCATTTGTCATTAGTCATTGAAATTATTCATTCTTAAATGTTCATTGTCAATCCGTGGTTTCAAATAAATCAGTTCAAATTTATTCTGGGAAATATTCGTGGAACAAGTTTTTTATACTCCCTATATTTTTCACCAAATATTATCTCTAATCTTTTTTCTTCAAAGTATGAACCCACATAAAAATACACAACGATACATATTATCATACTCATTCTTGATATCGTAACTTCGGGAAATGACATCAGAATAATGATTGAGAAAAAATAAATCGGATGCCTTGTGTATTTATATGGACCTTCAATTCTTAGACTCATTTTTTCATCGAGTTCATTAACTGAATATGAGTTGTTAATAAACCTTTTTATTTGAGCAATTCCCAGAAACTCACTAAATGAAAAGAATTTTGATGTATAGTATATACCTCCAACACCAAATAAAAACGGCACTATTAATAGATAAGAAAGAGGCTTTTCAATTTTATAAACAATCTTATCATTTGAAGGCAAGACGATTAAAAGAATAATGAAAGTAATAATGGAAATAAGATTATATATCAGGCGATAAAATGCAATTTTATTTCCAATCAATGATACAAGTTTTTGTTTAAATGAATAAGAAGCCATCAGAGAATGAATGATACCAAATACAGAGAAATATAAAAAAGTATCAATAAGATTTTTAAGAATTTCAAGTATCAATTTTTCTCTGAAGTTTTGATTGTTTGAAATTAGCGTAGGAGATTCACACTAAACAATAAATGCTTACAACACCTAAAGTACTTCTTTTCTCAATCTCGCAACAGGCAGTTTAAGTTGTTCACGGTACTTTGCAATTGTTCGTCTTGCAACATGAATTCCTTCGGATTGGAGTATTTCAGAGAGTTCATCATCACTGTAAGGTTTCTTTTTATTTTCTGATTCAATAATTTCTTTGAGTCTTTCTTTGATATGTTTATTAGATACTTCTTCACCTGAATCAGTGCTCAAGCCCTCACTGAAAAAGTACTTAAGTTCGTGTATCCCCATTGGACTTTGAACATACTTACCATTCACAACTCTACTTATTGTTGAAATGTCCATTCCGATTTCATCTGCAATATCTTTATAGATCATTGGCTTGAGTGCTTTTGCTCCTTTTTCAAAAAACTCAAATTGTCTTTCAAAAATTGCACGCATAATTTTCATCAGAGTCTCACGTCTTTGTTCAATGCAAGCTATAAACCATCTTGCTGATTCAAATTTTTCTTTCAGAAATTTATAAGTGTTTTTTTCCTGATCACTTTTTTTCTTTTTCTTGTTTGATTCAATCATTTCAAGATAACTCTTATCAATTGTAACTGAAGGAAGTGTCTTATCATTCAAAGTTATAATCCAGTTATCTTCAACTTTTTCAATTATAAAATCAGGAGTAATCTGATTGGATTCAATCAATTCAAACTTACCCTCTCCCGGTTTCGGATTAAGATTTTGAATAATTTGAATTGTTTCTTTAAGAGTTTCTTCTGTAAGATTCATCTTATTTTTTATTATATCATAGCGTCTTCGGGAAAATTCATCATAATATTCTTCAAGGATTTTCTTAGCAATATATCTGAAATATTCATCAATCTTCATTTCGTTTAATTGAATCAAAAGACATTCTTTCAGGTTTCTTGCTGCGATTCCAACGGGGTCAAATTTTTGAATTTTCCTGAGAAGGTTTTCTGCAGTTTGATAATCAATTTTAATATTTTCAAATAATTCCAAATCGTTAAGAATATCTTTCAAATCTCTTTTCAAATAACCATCATCATCAAGATTACCAATTATTTCTTCACCCAAAGTAAAAAGATTATCATCATAAAGTTCAAGCAGATAAAGCTGTTCCCGTAGATGTTCCGTTAAGCCTTTCCTATCAGGAGCAACAGGTTCAAACTTATCTTCCTCAGCTTTTTTATTTAACCATTCATTATCCAAATCTAATTCGTTCATAAAATCTTCAATGCCAAATTCTTCATCTGAATTTTTATCAACATCAGCTGATTCTTCCTCACTTTCAACTGTCAAATCTTTTTCTAGGTCAACTTCCTTTTCCTGCATTTCAAGTTCAGTTTCTTCAATCAGCAATGGATTTTGTTCCAGTTCAGTTTTAATTCTCTGTTCAAGCGCAAGATTGTTCAACTGAAGAAGTTTCTGAAATTGAATCTGCTGAGGAGTAAGCTTTTGATTTAATGAAAGTTTTGGACTCAATGATAACATAATTTTTACCTGTTAAACTTTTCCTCTAATTGTGAATACCATTTTTCTCCATATAATCTTATTAGTGATTCTTTACAAAATTCTGCAATAGTTATATCCTGCAACTTTCCATTTTCAAGAGCAGGCTCACATTCTCTGAATTTTTCGTATCGAAGTATATCTCCGCCAAATTTCGAAATCCTTATCGGAAACAAATGACAGGATATCGGTTTTCTGAAATTTATTTTTTTATCGAAGTATGCTTTTTCAATTGCACATTTCGCAATTTTATTTTCATAGTAAACAAATACACATTGTTTATTGTCCACGCTTCTTAAAAACAACTCGTCAAATTTCTTTTCATAAAATCCATTTTTTTTTATCTCTTCAATGTTTTCTTTATTAAGATAATCCAATACGACATCAAGAATCTCATTGATTTCCTTAATTTCTTCTTCAATAATCGGTGCTCCAAATTCACTTTCAACAGTACAGCAGGCACCTTTGCATTTGTTAAGATCACAGGCAAATCTTGTTGTTAAAACTTCACTTCTTATTAAAACATTGCCGTTAGATATTAGATTATTAAAAAACACAAATTCTCTTATTTTTTTTGTAAATATAAAGAATTTTATCTTTTTTGCGAGGGAAGATAGTCCTTAAAGATTATATTAAATTTTTCTCGCAAAGCCGCAAAGTCGCATAAGAATTAAGTTTTAATATAATTTCTTACTCTCACTCTCACTCTTAATCTTACTCTACATCCCCCTTTCCATCTTCTACAATTTTATTATTTTTACAGTGTGATTGTTTTAATTCTCAGATTTTTGCGCCCGTAGCTCATCCGTCAACTGACGGAGGATAGAGCATCTGTAGTGTGTTTATTTTTTATGATTTTGTTATTTAACTTTTTTGCGCCCGTAGCTCATCCGTCAACTGACGGAGGATAGAGAATCTGTAGTATGTTTATTTTTTATGATTTTGTTATTTAAATATTTTTTTGCGCCCGTAGCTCAAATGGATAGAGCATCTGACTTCGGATCAGACGGTTTGGGGTTCGAGTCCCTACGGGCGTACCAATTTTCAATTAACAATGTACAATTTATAATGTATAATGAATTATTTTCTTATAAGTTTCTCTAAATTTCTTCTAAACTTAAAATTTCTTACTCTCAATCATACTCTTAATCTTTAACCCTTGCTTTTCTCTGAAGATAAATATCGTTTTATGTATGCAGCACTTCAGGAAGCAATGAAAGCTTTCGAAGAAGATGAAGTTCCTGTGGGTGCAGTCATCGTTCAAAACAATAAAATAATTTCAAGAGGATACAACCAAGTTGAAAAGTTGAAAGATGCAACTGCTCATGCTGAAATGATTGCAATAACTTCCGCAGCAAACAGATTAGGTACTTGGAGATTAAATGAATGTAGTTTATATGTTACAATTGAACCTTGCATTATGTGTACAGGAGCAATAATCAATTCACGTATTAAAGAAATTTATTTTGGTGCTCACGATACTAAATTTGGTGCTTGTGGTAGTATTTACAACATCCCTGAAGAAAATAAAACAAATCATCACTTGAAAGTTTATTCAAGTTTGTTAGCTGATGAATGTTCAAACTTGATGAAAGAATTTTTTGAAAAATTAAGAAATAAACCTAATTCTTCCAATTTTACTTAAACTTGATTAAGTAAAGCTATTATTCTAATTTGCAATAAAAATTCAGGAATTTAATGCGAATTATTCTTTTTGGTTCTCCGGGAGTAGGAAAAGGCACTCAGGCAAAAATCCTATCAGAAACTCAACACATACCTCATATTTCAACTGGTGATATATTACGTAATGCTGTTAAAGAAAAAACAGAACTCGGAATGAAAGCCGCTGAAATTATGAATAAAGGCGAGTTAGTTCCAGATAATATTGTGATTGGAATTATTAAAGAAGTTCTTAAATCAGAGCAGTGCAGCAATGGATTTATTCTTGATGGATTCCCCCGAACTGTTGTTCAGGCAGAAGCATTGGATTCTCTTTTCGATGAATTGAATATTCGTGATGCAATCCTTGTTCACATCACGGCAGATGAAAATGAAATTATCAAAAGATTGAATGGACGAAGAGCTTGTAAAGTTTGTGGAGCAATTTTTTCATTAACAGAGATTGAAAATCTTAGTAGATGTCCAAAATGTAATGCTGAAAATAGTTTTTACCTTAGAGATGATGATAAAGAAGAAGTTATCAGAAAAAGACTAATGGTTTATCAGACCAATACAATGCCTGTGCTTGATTACTATTCAGCACAAAACAGAGCAATAACTATAAACGGATTAGGAACCGTTGAAGAGGTTAATCAGAAACTTATCAGCAAGTTGAAAGAAAAAATTTTAGTTGCTTAATCGGATTTCTTCAAATATCCTTTAATAATCTTTCTATCAATTATCTTAAAAATTTTTGCTGATGGATATTTTTTAACTAAATCGTAATCGTGCGTTGCAAATAAGACAGAAGTACCTTTCTTATTTATTTTAAGTAGCAGTTCTAATATTTCAAAAGAAGTTTCCGGATCGAGATTTCCGGTGGGTTCATCAGCCAGAATTATCATAGGGTTATTCAAAATTGCTCGTGCTATTGCAATTCGCTGCATTTCACCGCCTGATAATTCATTTGGATAATTTAATCTTTTATGTGACAAACCGACTTCCATAAGAGCATCATTTACAATTCGTTTGATTTCCCTGCCAGAGTGATTTGTTACTTCAAGAACAAAAGCAAGGTTATCGAAAACATTTCTATCTTTAAGTAATTTGAAATCCTGAAATACTATCCCGATTTTTCTCCTTATTAGAGGAATCTGTTTTTTCTTGACAAAAGATGTCTCATAATCACCGACAGTAACACTGCCAGATTGAGGGAATAAGTTTAGATAAATCATTTGTAAAAGAGTGCTTTTACCTGTTCCGCTTTTGCCAATTAAGAAAGCAAATTCTCCTTTGTCTAAACTCAATGAAATATTATCAAATAGCGGTTGGTTTTTGTAATGAAAAGTTAAGTCTCGAATTTCTAACATTAGTTTTTCCTTTTGACAACGAATTGTGCTCTGAAATTATTTTCTTTACAATCTTTAAATGTAAAAGCATTAAAGCAATCAACAACATATAAATTACTCTGGTCAATAATATCAAAAAGCGTATTTAGTTCAAATATTTTCTGACGATGAATTTCAATTCTTTTAGTACCATCATTAAAATAAAATTCAAAAATGTTTTTATGGATTTTACTTTTTGGCAAAAAAATACTAACTCTCGAAAACTTTACATCATTAATACTTCCGCTTTTCGATGCATATTTTTGATGATGAAGACTGTTTCTTACTAATCCAACATCGAACAAAAATATTCCATCTTCTTTCATCAAAGAGGAGATATTATTAAAAAATATTTTTAATTTCTTTTTTGATAAGATATAGTTGACACTATCGAATGAGCATAGGATTACGTCAAATTCCTTTGAAACCGATGGAAACAACATATCAAAACAAATAGTATGTAATTGAGAGACTTTAAAGTTTTTTAACATTGAAATTGATTTATCCGAAACGACATAATCTTTAAACTTTTTATACAGAAATTTTGTGAGATTTCCATTTCCCGCTGCTAATTCCAGTACAGAGCTATTTTTATTTTTATGATAGCTGCGAATCAACTGATAAACATATTTCGCCCAAAATCTGTAATTGATTCCAGACATTAGTTGATCATAAATTAAAGAAACATTATGATATTTGTCTTTCAACTTTCTTACGTGCATTTAAAATTTGGATTGCATATCTGTACGCAGCCAGAATACTTGTAAAGTCAGCACGGTTCTTACCTGCAATATCAAAGGCTGTCCCGTGGTCTGGAGATGTTCGTACTATTGGCAGACCTGCAGTGTAATTCACTCCCTGACTGAAATTCATCATCTTAAATGGAATCAAAATCTGATCGTGATACATTCCATAAACAGCATCAAAATATTTGTAAAGATGATTTCCAAAGAATGCATCAGATACAAAAGGACCTTTTGCAAAATCAAGAGAGTTGATCAAATCAGACATTGTTCTTACTTCTTCTGTACCAATCTTTCCATTTTCGCCTGCGTGCGGGTTCATTCCAAGCACAGCAATGGATGGTTTTTTAATTCTAAAATCTTTTTGCAAAGTTTCTGCAAGAAGATTCAACTTAGATTTCATTTTTGATTTTTTTATATGCAAGTGAACTTCCTTTAGAGGGATGTGAATAGTGTGTAAAGCTGCTTTCATCTTTCTTGACAAAAACATCATCAGATATTCTTTTGCTTCAAATTCTTTTGCAAAAAGTTCTGTTTGACCAGTGAATTCTATTCCAGCTAAATTTATTGCATATTTAGAAACAGGAGCTGTGATAACGACTGAAGATTTTTTTTTCTTTAAATGCTCGATAGCATAAAGTAGTGAGTCATAAGCAGATTTACCAGATTGAGCAGTCGGAAGTCCGATTTCCACTTTGCAATCAGACATTTCAAACAAGTTTAACAAATCCGGTTCTGATTGTTCTATGTTATCAATTTTTTTGAACTTAAATTTCAATGGAAGAGATTCATAATAAAATCTGAACACATTTGCAGGACAGAAAAATATTAGGTGATATTTCGTTCTTTTACTTTGAAGATAATAGAAAAGTTTTAATGAAATTTCAGTTCCAATTCCATTTACATCACCACAGGTAAATAAGATTTTATCTTGTTTCTTCATTGCAAAATTTTAAAACTGCCATCACCTCTAAAATCAATAAATCGGAAGATCCGTTCAGGATTTTGATAGTACCAACTCTCTACTACTTTTCCGTCGGAGTTAACTTTTCTATCAATTTTTTCAGGCTTTCCGTTTATAATAAAAACTCTGCCTCTATCAGTTATAGCACCATTTTTTACTGACACAGATATAAATTCATTCTGAGCAAAATCAACACGGGAATAAAATTCATTCATAAGTTCATTAAATGACGTGTGTGGAGTTGGATCTTTTTGTTTCCAATAACTCATCAGCTTATTCTTCTTCTCATTTTCTGAGCTGAAATAAGTTCTGTATCTTTGATTAACTTCAATGAACTCTATCATCTCTAAAGCAAAATCATAATCCATTAGTGATTTTGGCTTATCAATCCATTGAATTAAAACCGGAAACTCTTTAATCAACTCACCTTCATTAGTTTGTAAACCAATAAGGTATTTCCCTTCGAAAAGTTTTTGGTTGATATTTTTAACGATTAAAGCGGTTGCTTTATTTTTTCCTGAAGAATTAATAGAATCAGAGATTTCTGAGTCAGATTTAAATTCTATCAACAATTTATTGTTTAGTGATTTCAATTGAGGTAAAGCACGATCGAGCTTAACGATTTCATCTAAAACAAGAACAGTGTCTTCAGATTTAATTCTGACTTTTTCAAGTTTTGACAGTTCATTATTTCCGATTATCAGCAAGTCATAATTAACTGAGGAATATGGAATTATTTTTCCGAAAATATCTATTTCGAAAACATTATTTTTATTTGCGTTACTATGCTTTAACAATAACCATCTCGGCAAATCATTCGTTCTGATAAGATCAATCTTCTGATTGAAAATATCAAAAGGTTTTCCTGTAATCAGGTCAGTGTAGGTAACTTTGCATGAAAATGTATCCTCTGGTAATTCAAATTCAAAAAAGTCAGTGATGAATTCATTTTCGGAAATGGTTTTTTCATACTCATTCAGCTCAATTTCAGCTTTATGGAATTTTCTCTCTACAACCTGTTCCTTACTGTTTTTTATCTCAAGAGCTATTTCATATTTTGAAATGAAATTAGAATTTTTCTTTTCAAACACCAGACAGCTATAAGGAAATTTAAATAAGAAGTAAACATTATGTACCGAATCGCTAATTACAGATACGAATACTTCAGATCTGACTTTATTTGTAGTCTGGTTAAAATTTTTATTATGAAATTGAGCTGAAATTGAAATACTAAAGAATAAAACCGCAATAAAAATTTTTACCATAAATAAGATCAGCTATTCATATTAGCCAAAAATTCTTTATTATTCTTTGTCCCTCTTAATTTATCTAATAACCATTCCATAGCTTCAACAGGATTGTAATCGCTGAGTAATTTTCTAAGTATCCAGATTCTCTGTAAATCATCTTCTTTCATTAGTAACTCTTCCCTTCTTGTGCCTGATCTGTTCAAATCAATAGCAGGGAAAATTCTTCTGTCACTTAAATCTCTGTTAAGCACGATTTCCATATTACCAGTACCTTTGAATTCTTCAAAAATCACATCGTCCATTCTACTTCCTGTATCAATCAATGCAGTTGCTATAATTGTTAAACTTCCTCCTTCTTCAATATTTCTTGCGGCACCGAAAAATCTCTTAGGTTTATGAAGAGCATTGGAATCAACACCACCAGAAAGTATTTTACCGCTGTGAGGAATAACGACGTTATGTGCACGTGCTAATCTTGTAATAGAATCCAGAAGAATAACAACATCTTCTTTAGCTTCAACAAGTCGTTTAGCTTTTTCGATCACCATATCAGCAACCTGAACGTGTCTTTCAGGTGGTTCATCAAAAGTGGAACTTATTACTTCAGCTTTAACCATTCTTTCCATATCTGTTACTTCTTCAGGTCGTTCATCAATTAAGAGAATAATCATTTTGACATCTGGATGATTTCTCGTAATCGAGTTAGCAATTTTCTGAAGCAAAATAGTTTTACCACTTTTAGGAGGTGAAACAATCAGACCTCTCTGCCCTTTACCGATTGGAGTAAGTAAATCCATTATCCTCATTGAATACTCACCCGGAGCAGATTCAAGATAAATTCTTTTTGTTGGATAAACCGGAGTAAGATTGTCAAAAAGAGTTCGTTCGCGTATTGCTTCCGGCTGTTGATTGTTTACAGCTTCAACACGAAGAAGTGCAAAAAATCTTTCACCTTCTTTCGGTGGTCTTACTTGTCCGCTAACAAAGTCACCTGTTCGTAGTTGAAATTTTTTAATTTGAGATGGTGATACATAAATATCATCTGGAGACGGGAGATAGTTATAGTCTGATGATCTCAAAAATCCATATCCATCAGGGAGAACTTCGAGCACTCCTTTTGAAAATGTAGCTCCATCTGCAGTTGTTTGTGCTTCAAGGATCTTAAAGATTAAATCCTGTTTGCGCAAATCACTGTAACCAGTAATTCCAAGAGATTTAGCAATTGCATTTAATTCAACAATTTTTTTTGACTTCAGTTCTGAAACATCCATTGGCATTATTTTATCGTCCTATTTTTTTTAACATTTAATTATTTAAGAAAGTATTCGGATTTATTACGAAAAGAAATTGAAGACTATTTCAACTTAATTTCTCCATCTTAAAAAGTCAAGTTCTAATTTCATTTAATATTGATTTTATTTCTCCAATTAAATACATACTACCCGTAATTACAAGGCAGTTATTTGATTTATTATCTAAATAATTTTTCAGAAATTCTTTTTTATCTGTGATTAACTCGGCATTCACATTATTTTCTTCAAAAAGTTTGATGATATTTTCAGGTTCTTCTTTACGTTCATAATCAATTTCAGTAACAAAGACTTTGTCGAAATTCTTGTCTATAACTTTAACCATCGATGAAATGTCTTTATCCTTAAGTGCAGTGAAAAGCAAAAAAGTTTCTTTATAGTTAGATTTTTCTGTCAGAAATTCTGATATAAAAACGCTCATACCTGCTGGATTATGGGCAGAATCAAGTATAATTTTAGGATGACTCGAAACAATCTCATATCGGCCCTGAATTAGTGAATTTTTAATTACATTCTTTAATCCATCATAAATCACTTTAGGATCATCCATCAAAAGAGTTTTCGCAACAGTTAGAGTAGCAAGTGCAGCATTATATTTTTGATGCTTACCTTGTAATGGAATAAACCAGTCTTCCAGATCGATTTCTTCACAATATAATTCAACTGTATCATTCTTTTCTATGAGATAATCTTCAAGTCTGATGAGTTTTGAATTTCTTTCTTTACAGACTTTCTCAATTACTTCATCTGCTTCAGCAGTTAATTTGCCGACAAAAACTCTTGAGTTATTTTTAATTATTCCAGCTTTTTCTTTTGCGATTAATGAAATTTTATCACCAAGTATATTTGTATGTTCAAGACTTATTGATGTAATTATACAAGCAAGTGGCTTTTTAATAACATTTGTAGCATCAAGTCTTCCACCTAAACCAGTTTCAATTACTGCAAAATCGACTTTCTTCGATAAGAAATATTCAAATGCTAAAGCAGTTGTAACTTCAAAAAAAGTTAACTTGTTTTCATCAATATATTTTTCATGTTTACTGAAAAATTTTGTGATGTATTCATCTGGAATGAATTTTCCGTTTATGATTATTCTTTCGTTGAATTTAACAAAATGAGGAGAAGTATATAAACCTACTTTGTATCCGGCTTCAATTAAAATGCTGGTGATGAAAGAGGCAGTACTTCCCTTGCCATTTGAACCGGCAATGTGAAAAGTTTTTAGTTTGTCTTGTGGATTACCAATCCTATCAAGAAAAGCCTGAATATTTTCAAGACCTAATTTTACTCCGAAATTGTGAAGAGAGAAAAGTTTATCTAAAGCTGATTTAATTTCCATTATTCTAATATATATGAGCCTGTTAATTGACTTATTGATTCAATGTTTCTTTCGATACAATAATCATTTAGTCCCTTGAGAATGGACAATGATGCAGTAGGATCTATAAAATTCAATGTTCCAATTTGAATTGCAGATGCACCAGCGATCATAAATTCAATAACATCCTGCCAATTCATAATTCCTCCGACACCAATTATTGGGATATCTACATTACGATGAATCTCTAAAACTTTGGCTAATGCAATTGGCTTAATTGCAGGTCCCGATAAACCGCCGAAGATATTGCTTAGTTTTGGTTTTCTTGTATTAATATTAAATGCGGTTCCCACTAAAGTATTAATTGCAGAAACAGCATCTGCACCATTTTCTTTACAAACTTTTGCAAATTCAGCAATGTAAGAAACATTCGGTGAAAGTTTCATAATGATCGTTTTATTGGTAGCAGATCTTACTTGCTCGGTGATTTTTCCAACCATTGATAGATTGTTACCAAACTGAAGTCCACCATCTTTAACGTTCGGACAAGAAACATTAATTTCAAAAGCTTTTATTGTTTCCTCATCATTCAATACTTTAACGCATTCAACATATTCTTCGATAGAACTTGCTGCAATATTGCAAATTATTGGAACATTATACTTTGCTAAAAATGGTACCTTCTCATTTATGAACTCTTCCAAACCAACATTAGCTAATCCAATTGCATTTAACATTCCAGAGGAGGTTTCTACAATTCGCTGAGGTTTGTTTCCTTTCCTTGGTTTTAAGCTGATAGACTTAGTAATTATTCCGCCTAAAATATTCAAATCAATAAAGTCTGAAATTTCATTACCATATCCTACTGTTCCTGAAGCTAAAAGAATAGGATTATTTAATTTTAACTTACCGATGTTAACTGATAAATCTACAGTTTTCATAATACAACATCATTAATGTTAAATACAGGACCATCTTTGCAAATCAAATGATAATGTTCTGGATTATTCGCATCTTGGATAGGACAACCCTGACAAATACCAAATCCGCAAGCCATTGCACTTTCAGTTGATATTTCACATTTAATATTATAGTCCTCACTGCTCAATTTTTTTACGGAATCAGAAAGAGCTTTTAACATACCGTTAGGACCACAGCCAAAAACCTTTATACTTTTATTAAAATAATTTCTAATTTCATTCTCAAATAATTGAACAACATTACCTTTAAATCCATCTGAGCCGTCTTCAGTCGCTACCAATGAATTTGGGATATTATATCTAATCACTTCAGATTTACTTCTTCCACCAATAAATGAAATAATTTCTTTTCGGTCTTTCAATTTTCTTGCTAAATAAGGAAATGGTGCTGCACCCAGTCCTCCTGCAATAATAACAGCGATATCAAATTCATCCTCAAAATTATAGCCTTTGCCTAAAGGTCCGAGAATATTTATCATATCACCAATGTGTTTACAAGCAAGAATTCTTGTACCTTCTCCATAAATATTGAACATCAAAAAAATATTATCATCTTCAACATCACAAATGCTAAAAGGTCTTCGCAAAAGAGGAGTAAAACCTTCGCTTACTTTAATATTAAGAAACTGTCCTGGAAGAATTCCATTTGCAATTTCAGGTGATTTTATTTTTTGAAGAAAAATACCCTTTTGAATTTCAGATAATTCTACAACCGGGGAATTAATAATTAACAATAAATTTCCTCAATTAGTAATTTGACTTGAATATTGATAAGTAAATACTATTGATTTGTTGTTCAAAAATAATAAAAAAATTAATTGCAAGACAAATATCAACAATAATTTTCCAAATTATGCGTTTTGAGATAGTCAACAACTTTTTTCACATCCTGTGCTTTATCTCTTCTGCAAACCAGAAGAGTATCATCTTGATTTATTATTATCAAATTATCAACTCCAATAACAGCAGTAACTTTATCAGGAGAATAAATATAAGAATCAATTACTGAATCAAGATATACATTTCCATTTACCGCATTACCATCCTGGTTTTTTTCTGATAATTGATATACCTCTTCCCAACTGCCAACATCACTCCAGACAAAAAAACCTTTAGTTAAATAAACTCTTGAAGATTTTTCCATAATTCCATAATCAATTGAAATTTTTTTCATCATACCATAGTTTCTTACAAGTACTTCTTCGAATGTGTCTTTTCCAATATGCTTTTCGATTTCTTCCAAACCTTCGTATAAATCAGGCATTAGATTTTTCATCTCTGATAAAATTGCTTCAACTTTCCAGATAAACATTCCACTATTCCACATAAAGTCACCACTTTCAAGAAATCTGAGTGCTGTTGCGTAATTTGGTTTTTCAGCAAAAGTCAAGACTTTATAAATATTATCAGAAATCTTTTTTTCATCTATCTGAATATAACCGTAACCTGTTTCTGGTCTGGTTGGATTAATTCCAATTGTTACTAATCCATCTGATTCGTAAGCAAATTTTGCAGCATTCTCCAAAGTCTTAAGAAATATTTCTTCTTCTTTAATTATATGATCAGCAGGAAGAACAATCGTAACAGCAGTTGGTTCAATATTTTTAATTATTATGCTTGCCAGTCCGATACAGGCGGCAGTATTTCTTCCAAAAGGTTCGATTAAAATGTTTTTCTCAGGTAAGGAATTTAATTGTTTTTTAACTTCATCAGATTGTAATTTATTTGTGATAACAAAGATATTTTCATCTTTTACAAGAGGTTTTAACCTTTTTACTGTGGCCTGAATCATAGTGTCGTCATCGAAAATTTTCAATAACTGTTTGGGTAGAGCTTTTTTGCTTCTTGGCCAAAATCTTGAACCAACACCACCAGCCATAATTACTGCGTAAATATTCATTATTATTCCTTTTATAATCTACTTGAAATTTTTCTGTTTAATGAATCTGCTTTATTCAAGAAATTAGTTATATCAATATCCTTTCTTTTTACTATTGCAGCAATAACAATTAAACAAGCTCGTAAGCAATCAATCACGTCTTTATCAGGATTCAACTTTTTGATTTTGATTAATTCCAATGACTCTTTTATTGTGAAATGCATTTTAGCAATCAAATCAAAACCAAATTTTTTTGAATTATTGAAATTATTAGAGAACATATTTATGTAATAAGAAATTTCTGCGAATTCATAATCATCTGATAAAAGCCTGTTAAGAAATTCATCGAAAGGTTTTATCGGAGAGAGAATATTGGCTTCATATTGCTGCAATAATAACTCATCATCTTCGACTTCATCTTCAAGTATAAATTTTTCCTTTAATCTGTCAGACTCGAAATCACTTTGTAAAGCAATATTATTCGAGTGATGATCCAATTTAATTTCTTTCAATTCAGAGTTAAGATTTTTCATATTATCCAGAGATGACTTAAAACTTGCAGGATTAGTTGATTCAAGCATTATACTCAAATCCCTGATAAGATTCCGAGAGTGATCTTTGAAAATATCACTAATTTTAAAGAAATCTATTGTGCCATTTTCAAGATAATTTAAAATTTCACCCAACTTAATTGCAAGAGTGGATAGTTCAGTAATTTTCTTCATCATTCTAATGTCTTCACCAAGATCTGTTGAAGAGAGAATTTCTTCTTTTAACAATGCTACAATTTCTATTTGCTGCGTAGTTAATCTCAAACTGTTTGCAGCAGCACTTAAACATTGAGTAATATATTGTTTAGCGAAATACATTATTTCTTGAATAATCTTGGTACTCTTTTGCTAATATTACAAGTTATCTCATAAGGAATAGTATTTAATAATTTACTCCAATCCCAAGCATCAAAGCGAAGATTTTTTTTATTTCCTAAAAGAATAACTTCATCATCAACAGAAATTTTATCATTCTTTACTTCAAACATAATTCTATCCATCGTAACAATTCCAACCTGATTGTAAAATTTATTTCTAATTATGGCTTTACTCTTATTGGTCAATCCTCTTGAGTATCCATCAGCATAGCCGAAAGACACCGAAGCAATTTTAGTTTTATTCTTTGCAAAAAATTTCTGACCGTAACTTACAGATTCTCCTTTTTTAATAGTAATTATACTTGCTACTTTTGAATATAAAGACATTACGGGTTTTAATTTAACAGTATCCAGAGAAGTTAAGTCTGGTTTATAACCATAAAGTGAAATCCCTGCTCTGACCATGTCAAAATAAGACTGTGGCATATTTAGAATTGCACCGCTATTCGCAGCGTGAATAATTCCCGGATTGATTTTTTGATTGTGAATTTTGTCAAGAAATTTATTGAATCTTTCAAGTTGCAAATTTGCAAATTGATTCGATGGAATATCCGATGTTGCAAAATGTGTATAAATACCAGATATAGTTAATCCTTTTAATACAAAATATTTTGATAATTCAGAAAAATTATCATCCCATCGTATTCCGAGACGATTCATCCCAGTATTGATTTTAATATGTGCCTGTAATTTTTTTCTGAGTGATAATTTTTTAAGATATTTTCTAATCAAGTCAAAATCTGAATTACGGCAAATGGTAATTGTTAAATCATATTCTTCTGCCAGCTTTAATGATTCCGAATTTATCACATCAAAAACAAGAATTGGCTCTTCAATTCCTGAATTGCGTAACTCGACCGCCTCTTCATAAAGAGCTACTCCGAAATAATCTGGCTTAGGATCTAAAAAAGATAAATACTTAGAAACTTCAACAGCTCCGTGACCATAAGCATCAGCTTTAACAACTGCAAGTAATTTAGAAGGACTAACTTTTTTTCTAAGATTAAGATAATTTGATTTTAAGTTTTTAAGATTGATTAGTGCAAAAGAATTTCTCATCAGATATGTTATGATTTATAGAGTTGACTTAACTATTCAGTTATTTATCTACTAACCTTTCTATTTTTCCACACAAA
The DNA here is from genome assembly GCA_937125135.1 of uncultured Ignavibacterium sp. GTDB lineage: Bacteria > Bacteroidota > Ignavibacteria > Ignavibacteriales > Ignavibacteriaceae > Ignavibacterium. The sequence continues at coordinate 9,129 of CAKZLD010000176.1, read as the reverse complement.
ATTACCAAATGCTCCTGACAATCCCACTATCACGATATACGGAATTTGGAATAATTCGGTAATAAAGAAATACTTTATCAATTTAATATCAAACAATAATGTCAATCCTTTTCTGATTACCACATACTCCAATAATATCTTCATAGCAAAAGTAATGATAAAAGATACTAAGAAAATGCTTGAAAACATTCCGATAATCGGCTGGATTAACAGTGATAAATAAAATAAGTAAATTAAAATCAATCTTATGATTAAAAATTTATTTTTGTAAAAAAGTCCTTTACTCGCCCATCTTTTTCTTTGCTGATAAAACTGATTTAATGAACTATTAGCTTTTGTCTTTACAATCGCATCTTTTGAAAAGGCAAATTTTATTTTGTAGTCAGTGTCCTGAAATATTTTCTGCATTAACAACTCATCATCACCTGAACTTAAACTCATATTGTGCAGAAATCCTCCAACCTGATGAAAAACTTTTTTTCTGTAAGCTATGTTGGCTGCATTGCATATAGTTGGATTTCCATTGCCAATTAGTCCTGCACCAGTAATGACTAACCCAGCGAATTCTATCTTTTGCATTTTCTGAAAAACATTTGAATCATCCATAAATTCAACCGGTCCTGAAACGAAGGCAGTATGTTCATCAAAGAAACATAATAAACTTTTCAACCAGTTTTTATTATGAATGCAATCAGCATCAGTTGTAATAATTATTTCTCCTTTGCTGTTTTCAATGCCGTATCTGATAGCTCTTTTTTTATGAGCATTCTTTGAATAATCTTCAGGTACTGATAGAATTTTTACATTTTTACTTTTGTTAATTTCAAAGAGTGATTTTAGAGATTCATCTGTAGAATTATCATTGACAAAAATAATTTCATGTTTTTCCTGAGGATAATTCTGATTTACCAAACTTTCATAAACATTATGAATATTGCTAATCTCATTTCTGAATGGAACGATTACACTAATAAATTCTTCTGGAATTTCTTCATTATCACAAGGTTCTAATTTGTTTAATCCTCTGAAAACGCTTATTAAAAAATTTGCATAATGAAATGATAAAAGAAGAATGATTAGTAATAATGAAATTTCCCAAGAATTAAGATTAATCATTATTTTTTCTCAGTTGATAAATTACTCCTATAACAGCTGGCAAAATTATATTTATGATAAACAAAAAAATTGAGGCATTGAAGCCAACATCAGCACTTTCACCAATTCTTTGTATAAAATAAACCGAGGCACTTTCTCTTATTCCTAGTTCACCTAATGTAAATGGTGGAATTACCGTTTTGGTAAACATTATCAAATTTCCAACCCACATATAATTAAGAAAATGATAATTATAAGAAAAAGCCATCACCAATATTGAATATTGAACAATTACACATAAGTAAAACAAAAAAGAGAGGATTAACATTTTTGATTTGTAAATCTTATCAAGTCTTTTAAGAACTTCAAACTTGTTATAATACTTACCAAATCTGTTCGAGTTTTTTAACTTGTTAAATAAAATATTATCCCAGAATTTTTCATTGAAAAGCAGAAGAAATATTAAATAGAAAAAAATCAACAAAAGAATTAATAATGAAATTGTGATGAACTCGAAAACATTATAAAATACCTGAATAAAAAATACACTTGCCAACGAACCGAGAACTAAAACAATCAACATTGAAAAAAATTTATCAACGAGAGTAGCAAGAGTAACCTGCAGAAAAGATTTATCAGCAAATGGTATTGCTCTACCGACATATTCACCTAATCTCGCCGGAGTTGAAACAGCAGCAGCTAAACCTTGTAGAAGTGATGAAATAATTTTTTTATTGTTGTTTATTTCTAAAACAACATTTACTGTAATTTTCCATTTGAGATACTGTAATCCGATATTCATTATTCCAAGCAAAAGAGCAGTGATAAGCAGATATTGATTAGAATTTAGAATTTGATTAACAATCTCATGGAAATTAATATTTACATAAAGATAGTACCCAACACCGATAGTGATTAGTGTTTTAAGTGAGAGCTTAATTAATTTGTTTTTTAAAAATCCTTGTTTGATTATCTCTCTGACAGAATTAAAATATTTTTCCAAGACTTATCAATCCGATAAAATTTAATTATTGTTCCATTTCCAGAATATTGGTTTTCAGTCCTTCTGTGCAGTTTGTACAAATCGGAATTTTCCTACGATTCTTTAACACAGCTTGTCTGAAATTCTTAAACTTATTTGATTTCCAAACATCTTGAATTGACCTGCCATTCAGAATTCCCATTTCATATTTCGCATCTTTATCAAAACAACAAGAGACTACTTTTCCATCCCAGGTTATTACTGCAGTCCTCCACAAAGCAAAGCAATAATTTTTAATCTTCCCTTTCATTCTGAATGTTCCATTTTCTACAACATATCTTCTATATTTTGGATTTGAAGGTAAGTACTTTTGAGCATTTTCATATGAAGAGACTTGCATTGTTTTGAAGACTAATTTATCTACTCCTACATCTTTGCAATACTTTTTTACTTCATCCAAAAGATGCTCATTTTGTTTCATCACAATGAATTGAAATTCAATGAAAGGCTTTTTTTTCTTTAGTTCTTTTTTACGCTTCACTAAAAGTCTCAGCGATTTATCTGCATCGGCAAATGTTCCTCCGACACGATAGTTCTGATATGAATCTTCATCCAATCCATCAACAGAAAAAATCATTTTATCAGGAGCATCTTCTAATATTTTATCAATGTTTTTTTCGTTTATAAGAAGTCCATTAGTGCTGATTGAAACATAAATATTATTTTGTTGAGCGAGTCTGATAAATTCATTAAGATTTTTATTTAAGTACGGCTCTCCTTGAAAGAAAAGCTGTAAATAAAAACCGGTTTCTTTTATTTGATCAATCCAGATTTTATAATTTTCTGTTTTTAATAAACCCAATGGACGAGTGAGAATTCCCAGACCACTTGGACATTCAGGACACATCAAATTACAATGATTTGTTGGTTCAATCGAATAAGAAATTGGCATTCCCCAGACAATTGGCTTTTTTAAAATCCTGCTCAAATAAAATGAAGATAAATTTTTTATAATATTTATAAATCTTTTGAAAGTAAAATATTTCAATAAATTTATTTCCATAAAACCTTTACTTCTCAGAAAATAATTTCACCGCATAGATAACTAAAAAAACAGCAAAAGTTTTTTTAATATAAGACTCAGGGATTGTCATTACAATTTTTGATGAGAAATAACTTGAGATAATAAAAGTAACAATTAAAACAAGTGCAGCGGAAATATTCACGTAACCTGCTTTGTAGTAATTAAGTACAGCAAATATGCCAATCGGCGGCAGTAGCATTGCAAGAGAAGTACCTTGTGCCTGCAATTGCGAATAACCAAGTAGCATAACTAATCCGGGGATTACAATTATACCACCACCAATTCCTAAAAAGCCGGACAAAAAACCAGCCGCTGAACCAAGAATAATTAAGATTAAAGTTGAATTCATTTGATGCTCTTTTAATCGTTTAATACTTGTTCAAATATAAACAAAAGACTAAATTCTTTTTTGAATGTTAATTGGGAAAATCAATCTATTTTCATTCACAGTTCGTATTTGTTTAAGTTAGTGCAACAAAAAAAATTCTTTTATGAATCTTTCAGTTAAAGAAAAACTCAAATCAATAGTCGGAAATAAAAACTATTTCGACACCTACGAAGACAGACTTGTGTATTCTTACGATGGCACTCCGACACTTCAATGTTTACCAGAAGCAGTTTTATTCCCTGAAGATGAAGAACAGATTTCGCAAATTCTAAAACTTGCAAATGAAGAGAAGTTTGCTGTCGTACCGCGAGGTGCAGGAACAGGATTAAGCGGCGGCTCTGTTCCAGTTGAAAATAGCATTGTAGTTGTTATGACAAAATGGAATAAAATTCTTGAGGTTGATGAAAAAAATCTTACCGTTTTAGTTCAGCCGGGAGTTGTTACAGGTGCTCTTCAAAAAGAGGTTGAGAAAATCGGATTGTTTTACCCACCAGATCCAGGAAGTTTGAATGTTTGTACAATTGGAGGAAATGTTGCTAACAATGCTGGTGGTCTGAGAGGATTGAAATATGGAGTTACTAAAAATTATGTGCTTGGTGTCGAAATGATTCTGCCAAATGGTGATTTATTAAAAACCGGCGGTAAAAATATGAAGGATGTTGCTGGTTATAATTTACGGGATTTTATTGTCGGCAGCGAAGGCACTTTGGGCATTATCACAAAAGTACTTTTGAAGATAATTCCAAAACCTGCTCAGATTATTACAATCCTTGCTTACTTTGATAAGTTGATTGATAGTGCACAAGCTGTTTCAGATATAATTGCTGCACATATCACTCCAAGTATGATGGAGTTTCTTGATAATACTACAATTAACTGTATTGAAGATTATGTTAAGATTGGATTGCCAAGAAACAGTGAAGCAATTTTGTTACTTGAAGTTGATGGAAAAGGAAGCGCAGTTATTGAAGATGCTGAAATTATAAAATCAATATTACAAAAAAACAGAGCTTCATTTATAAAAACAGCTTCAACCGAATCAGAATCTTTACAATTAAAAACTGCAAGACGAACTGCATTTAGTGCTTTGGCTCGTAAAAAGCCGACTACTATTCTTGAGGATGCAACAGTACCTCGAAGCGAACTCCCCATAATGATAGAAAAAATTACTCAGGCATCAAAAATTTATGATGTAATGATTGGAAATTTTGGCCACGCAGGTGATGGTAATCTACATCCAACTGCATTGACTGATGAAAGAGATAAAAAAGAAATTGATAAAGCTCATCGTGCATTTGATTTTATTTTTAATGAAGCAATTAAACTTGGTGGGACAATTACAGGAGAACACGGCACTGGACTTTCTAAAAAACATTTTCTAGAAAAACTTGCCGGAATTCCTGGAGTTGAAATGATGAAGAAAATCAAATCTGTAATTGATGAAAATAATATTCTCAATCCGGGTAAGATTTTTTCAATATCTCCTCGTTGTGAAGGTAGTTTACCCATCAGAAAGGAACAAATTCAAGATCTCTGATGAAGTCTTCAGAACTACTTAAAGTACTACCTAATGACGATATACTTCAACAGTGTATGCATTGCGGATTATGCTTAGCTACCTGCCCTACTTATGATTTAACGAAAATGGAACGCTCTTCTCCACGTGGAAGAATTTATATGATTAAATCAGTTGCCCGTGGTGAAATGGAATTAAGCGAAACTTTTGCTGAAGAAATGAATTTCTGTCTTGATTGCCAGGCTTGTGAAACTGCTTGTCCTGCGGGAGTTAAATACGGAAGAATGGTTGAAACCGCTCGTGTAGTAGTTGAAAAATCAATTCATAAGAATAAACTTTCAATCAAATTAAAAAGATTTCTACTAAGATATGTTGTTGCTTCAAGAACTAATTTAAAGTTGGCTTCAAGAATTTTATGGATTTATCAGAAAAGTGGATTACAAAATCTTATAAGAAAATCAGGACTGTTAAAAATATTCTCGAAAAAATTAAATGAGATTGAAAAGCTAACACCAATTATTTGTGATAAATTTTCAGATAATCTTATTAAAGAGATTGAATATCCAAATGGGAAAGTAAAATATAAAACTGCTTTCCACTTTGGATGTTTGATGAATACTATGTTCGCAGATATAAATGCTGACACGATTAATGTTCTAAAAAACTGTGGCTGTCAGATTATTACACCCCAAGATCAAGTTTGTTGTGGCTCTCTCTCAGGGCATAACGGAGATTTAGATTTTGCTTTACAACTTGCAAGAAAAAATATTGATGCTTTCTTAAAACACGATTATGATTTTCTAATTTCTAACTCTGCAGGTTGCGGAGCATTCATGAAAGACTACGCCCATCTTCTTGAAGACGATCCTGCATATGCCGAAAAAGCTAAACTTTTCTCCTCAAAGGTGAAAGACATTACGGAATTTTTATTTGAACAGAAGCCAGAGTTAAAACTTAAATCAGCTTCAGAATTTGGAGTGATTACATATCACGATGCTTGTCATCTTGCTCATTCACAGAAGATAGCATTGCAGCCAAGAGAGGTAATTAAATTACTTCCTGAAATAAATTATACAGAACTTGATGAAGCGAGCTGGTGCTGTGGAAGTGCAGGCATTTACAATGTTGTCAGATATGATGATGCACTCAAGCAGATAGAAAGAAAAATGATTAATATAAAAAATACAAAAGCTAATATCGTTCTTACTGGCAATCCCGGATGTATGGGACAAATAAAATTTGGAGCTAAAAAATTTCAGGTAGATGTAGAAGTTTTACATCCTGTATCGCTTATCAACAGATTGATGGAAAAAAAATAAAACTCTTCTGAGATTAACTAACTGATTAGATCTGGATAATTTATTAATTCATATCCAAAGAATATTTAAGAAACAATTTTCTCATCCCATATCAAATGCTCAAAAGTCTCTCTGCTTCTGGTAACAAAAATTTTTTCTCCATCAACTAATATTTCAGGTGGTCTTCGTCTTCCATTATAATTTGATGACATAACCATACCATAAGCACCAGAAGACATAATTGCAAGAGATTCACCAGTTTTTGTTTGAAATATTTCTCTGTCTTTAGCAAAATAATCTCCTGTCTCGCAAATCGGACCAACAATGTCTGCTACAATCTTATCTCTGTTTTCATCTCTTATTACTGGTTGAATATGATGATATGCGTGATAAATAGATGGTCTGAGAAGATCATTCATTGCTGCATCCACGATGATGAATCTTTTATCACCGTTTGAAAAATTATAAATCACTTCTGTTAAAAGAATACCTCCATTTGCAGTAAGATATCTTCCCGGCTCAAAAAATATTTCACAATCAAGTTTATTGAAGCAAGGAAAAAGATTCTCTGCGTATTCTTCAATAGTGAATGTAACTTCATCACGATATCTGACACCTATTCCGCCACCGACATCAAAATGTTCGAGTTTCAATCCATCTTTTTTTAATTCACAATACATTTCGGCTAATTTTCTTACTGCTTCGACAAATGGCTCAAAAGAAGTTATTTGAGAACCAATATGCATATCTATTCCAGTAAATCTGATATTCTTAAATTCATTTCGTCTTGTATAGAGATTCCACGCTGTTTTTGTATCAACACCAAATTTACTATTCGCCAATCCTGTAGAGATATAAGGATGCGTTTTCGGATCAACATCAGGATTAACTCGAATTGCCACCCTTGCGATTCTATTCATCTCACCAGCAATTTTATCTATCAGTTCAACTTCTTCTTCGGATTCTGCTTTTATAAGTAATAAGTCTCTTAAAATACCTAATCTGATTTCATTTTTAGTTTTTCCGACTCCGGTTAAGATTATTCTTTGAGGATCAACTCCTGTTTTGAGTGCACGATATAATTCACCTTCAGAATTTACATCTACACCACTACCCAATTGAACAAAAGTATTTATTACACTTAAATTGTAATTTGCTTTCATAGCATAAAAGATTTTATGCTTGATATTCTTGAATGCGTTTGTGAAACTCTGATATTGTTTTATGAAATGGTTTTTGCTGTAAACATAGACCGGAGTACCATACTCCTCAGCAACTTTTTTGAGTGAGACATCTTCAATGAACAATTCATCATTATAATATTTAATAAAATCTGTTTCGAAATATTTCATAGTTTTTTGAGGTTAAATAAGTTCAATCATATAAATAATATTTTTTTGAAAGTTCTTTAAAGTTCTTCAAATCCTTTTTGAGATAAGGTAAGATATCATCTACTCTTTGTCGCTTGAGGAATAATTCTCTTATTTTATTTGTTCCCAAAACCTTGTCGAACATATCATCGTTCCTTCCATCAATAATAATATTCTTACCATATAATTCATTAACAGCTTGCATAAAATAAAATTGAATCGGCATCAATTCAACTGACTCAAAATCTAAAATATGAATTTGAACACCATTTAGCATTTTATCTTTTCCAAAGGCATAATATGGTTTATATGTTATTGGTCTGAAAACAACTCCGGGTAATTGATAAGAATTCATCTTATCAGCAAGTTGAACAGAATTTATCCACTCAGCCGCGAATGTTTGAAAAGGCAGAGTATAGCCAACACCTATTGAAACAACATTTCGAAGCTCACCCACAATTCCGGAAGCAGCATAATAAAAAGCGGAATAAGGATGTGGAATATGCGGTGAAGTTAAAATCCACGGTAAGCCAGTTTCTTCGAAATACATATTTCTTTTCCAACCTTGCATCTCGATTACTGTAAGCTTGCATTTTGCTCTCTTCGTTAAAAGTCCTTCATCGTTTAGTAGCTTTGCCAGTTCACCAACAGTTAATCCGTGAATGTATGGAATACTAAACTGACTGACGAAAGAATAGAAACCATCCTCAACTATATTTCCTTCGACTCTGATTCCACCTAATGGATTTGGTCTGTCGAGTATGACAACTTCTTTATCATTTTCTGCCGCTGCTTCCATTACTAAACCCATAGTACTGATGTAAGTATAAGATCTGGTTCCAATGTCCTGAATATCGAATACAATAACGTCAATATCATTAAGCATTTCAGGAGTTGGTTTTCTCGTTTTTCCGTATAAAGAATAGACAGGCAAGTTTGTTTTTTCATCAATATAAAAATCTACATACTCGCCTGCAGAATAGTTGCCTCGGACACCGTGCTCAGGCCCATATAAAGCCACTAAATTAACTTCCGAAGCTTCAAACAGAATATCTATCGTTGACTGAAGTTTACTGTCAACGCCAGTAGGATTTGTAACGAGCCCAACTCTTTTTCCTCTTAAAATATCAAAGTTTCTTTCTCTTAAAACTTCGATTCCTGTTCTAACCTTTGAAGTATTCTTTAAATTTTTATTTTTATCGTGAATCATTTTAACTATTGTTCCATCCTCGATGTATTTATACAAATCTTTTCCAGGACAGACAGTTTGATTTGTATAATCCTTATGTCCACGAATGTTTTGAACAGATATGTTGTATTTTTCTTTAAGAAATGATATTAAACTCACTAAAGAATTTAGCTGACTTTGATTGATTATTTGTTCTTCATAATTTCC
>CAKZLD010000175.1 GCA_937125135.1 uncultured Ignavibacterium sp. | reverse complement strand
GTTATATTTTTAATGACTCCGCTCGCAATAAAATATTTTCTTGATAGTCCTTATAACATTGTTGCTGATATAAAGATGTATTATTTCTTTGCAAATATTTCCCAAACTTCTTTAATCGTTATCTCATTGTTATTTATTCTTTCGATATTTATTAGAAATTTCTGGTGCAGATTTCTTTGTCCTTATGGAGCATTGTTGGGAATATTCTCACTGCTGAGTCCGAATAAAATTCAGCGCAATACTACTAATTGTATTGATTGTGGCTTATGCAATAAAGCTTGCCCATCTTTTATAAAGGTTGATAAAGTCAAAACAGTTATATCAGATGAATGCACAACTTGTCTCAATTGTGTAGATGTTTGTCCTGTTAAAGATACTCTTCAGTTGAACTCATTGATTCCTAAGAAAACAAAAATCAGCAAGAGATTTATAGCGATCGGTGTTGTGGGAATTTTTATGCTGGTTACAGGAATTGGAATTATAACAAATAACTGGCAGAATCAAATTTCGAAAGAGGAATATCTTTTTCATTACCAAAGGATGAATAGCTACGGACATCCAACTGGGCCAAATGCAATGAAACAATTAAATGAGCAGGCATTAAAAGAAATAAAAAAGGAGAATAGAAATAATTAAATGAGATTAGATATTTTTAATTGAAAAATTAATTGAATATTGATTACTAACATTACTTTAAGATAAATGAAAAGACACAAAGCAATTCAACAACTATCACGCGATCATCATAAAGGATTATTACTTGCTCAGTTAATGAAAAAGGATGCTCCTCATTATAATGGTCTTCCCACAGATCCCTCAGGAAAGCTACAATATGCAATTGAAACTTTTAATAATGAATTATTCATCCATTTTTCTGATGAGGAAAATATTCTTTTTTCAGCAGTGAAAGGTAAATCAGCTGAAAGTGATAATCTGATAGATGAGTTAATTGAAGAACATAAATACTTTAACGAAAAAATTTCTTTACTGAATGGATGGATTACCACAATGGATAATGATAGTGATCTTATTGAAAAATTGGATGAGTTCGGAAAAAAACTTGAAAGACATATTAGAAAAGAAGAGAGAGTATTGTTTAATCTTATTCAGGAAATCTTAAGTGAAGATGAGCTAAGTAAAATTGAACAAAAAATATTAGATTCAAGAAAAAATTTTACAGCTGGCTGTAATATCAAAACCAAATAAATTATAGGATACTTTATGAAACCAATACAA
>CAKZLD010000174.1 GCA_937125135.1 uncultured Ignavibacterium sp. | reverse complement strand
TGTCCAATGACCAACATCCAATCCCCTATCTCCTACATCCTAAAAATAATTTCATCCCTTCGGGATTTTTTGTTTGTCTTGTTTTTCATTTTCTATAATCATATCATCCCTGCGGGATTTTTTTCGACTTTTTAGTTTGTAGTTTGCTTTACCAAACTAATTAAATAATTTTGGTTTTAGCATTATATCAATGAACAGTTAAGAATTTCAAATGTCCATTGACTAATGACTAATGACCAATGACCAATGACTAATGACCAATGACCAATGACTAATGACCAATTCAGCCACGAATTTCACGAATTATCACTAATTAAAATTTCATTCTTAATTCGCTAACTCCAAATTTCTAATTTCCAATCTTCACATTCATTCGTAAAAGATTTTATGGTTTAAAATTATTCTTTCAATTCAAACTCATTTAAATCTTACTTTAAAGTCGTTCCACATACGCTCCAGATACGCTATTCTCTCGATTATCTCTTAATAATCTCTCGATTATTTCTCAATTATTACTCTATCCAATTCTTCTATTTCTTTAACATTTAATATTGAAATTTCTAAATTTTTATATGTTGCTGATTTGTTGATTAAAGTCAAACGGGCATATACAAACAATGACAATTTTAAAATATTAAATTCAAATCACGACACTAACATTATAATATTCCATAAAAGTCACTGAAGTTAACTTTGCACTTTCATAAAAATAATGATGGCATTAAATTGTATTCAAAAAAAGGAGAACTATGAAATATCTGCTTTCAATCAGGTTTCTTCGTACAATTCTTATTTTGCTTCCATTATTGTTTTATGGATTTAATTCCAACAATTCACAACAAAAGGTTTTGGAAAAGAATGGTACTCTTTATCTTTCTAATACAATTATACTTAAATTAAAATCATCTCCTTCAACCGATGGTTCTGGAAATGTGATTCTAAGTTCTAATCTTGCTCAATTTCTGAAGTTATTCAGCGTTAAAGAATCAAAATTATTATTTCCTGAAAAACTTAATAAGAATTCAGAAATCTCCAGAATTGTATTAGTTCATTATGAAGATTCAGCCGATCCTTTTTACGTTAGTTCAAAAATTAATTCCTTCTCTGAAATTGAATGGGCAGAACCAAAATTTGTGTATGAGTTTAACTTCACACCAAACGATCCATCATACAATCTGCAGTATGGATTGACAAGAATAAATGCCGCACAAGCTTGGGATATTAGTCAAGGCGATACTACGATTTCAATCGGAATTGTTGATACAGGAGTTGACTGGGATCATCCTGATTTAGCTGCAAACATTTGGAGAAACTGGAATGAAATTCCAAACAACGGAATTGATGATGACAATAACGGATTTATTGATGACATTCGTGGGTGGGATTTTGGTGGATTAAACGGAACTCCTGATAATGATCCAATGGAAGATCAACCCGACCACGGAACTCACGTTGCAGGCATCGCTTCTGCGGTTACAAATAACGGAATAGGTGTGGCTTCAATCGGATTTAAGTGTAAAATAATGGCAATAAAAACATCAAGAAATGATTTGAGAGGACCAAATGGACCTTATATAATTTTTGGCTATGAAGGAATAGTCTATGCAGCAAATAACGGAGCAAGAGTAATTAACTGTAGTTGGGGTGGAAGTGGATTTTCTATGTTTGGACAGGAAATAATCAATTATGCAATTTCTAAAAATTCATTAGTAGTTTGTGCTGCTGGAAATAGCAACTCAAGTGAGCCTTTCTATCCTGCTTCTTACAAAGGTGCTTTATCAGTTGCTTCGACAACAAATACAGATGCCCGCTCTTCATTTTCAAATTTCGGAAAGACAATTGACGTAAGCGCTCCGGGAAGCAATATCTATAATACTTGGCAGAACAATACTTACGCAACTTTAAGCGGAACTTCAATGGCTTCTCCTCTTACAGCTGGTTTAGCAGGATTGGTAGTTTCAAGATTTCCTCAATACAATGCAATTCAAATAGGAGAACAAATCAGAGTTAATTGCGATGATATTAACTCAGTTAATCCAAGTTTTCAGTTTCTTTTAGGTAATGGAAGAATAAACGCATTCAAATCATTGAACAATACAAATTCAAAATCAGTCAGAGCCATAGATTTAACCTTTTCCGATGAGCAACCTGGTGGAAATGGCGATGGTATTTTTCAATCAGGAGAAACTATAACTGTTTCTGCTGTTTTTGTAAACTATCTCTCCCCTACTTCAAATCTTACTATTCAACTTGAATCAAGAACTTCTTATTCAACCGTTCTGAGTGGGACTTTTAATGTTGGAGCAGTTAACACATTACAGCAATTCAATAATCAAAATAATAAATTCACTTTTAGAATTTCAAATACAACTCCGCAAAATGCACTAGTTAATTTCTTAATTAGATATACTGATGGCAGCTATGCTGATTTTCAATGGATTGAAGTTATTGCAAATCCAACTTATGCAACGCAAAGTGGAAATAATGTAAAACTAACTATTACATCAAAAGGTACACTTGCATTCAACGATTATCCAACCAATTCACAAGGACAAGGTTTTAAGTATAACGATTCAAATAATCAACTTTTTGAAGGAGCTTTGATTTTAGGAACTTCAGCAGAAAGGATATCTGACGCTGCTCGAGGTGCAAATCAATCAGTTCAGAATAATGACTTTGCAGTGGTTCAACCTTTCACATTAAAGATTCCGGGAAGCATTGCTGATGTTGAAGGGAATTCTGTATTTAATGATAATAATGCAGGAACAAATAAAATTGGAATCACTTCAAAATTAAAATCATATTCCTTTTCACAAAGTCCTTATGAAAATTTTATTATTCTTGATTATACGTTTATCAATAATGGCACTTCACAGATAAATAATTTATTTACCGGATTGTTCTTCGATTGGGATATGGTTGACGGTAATGGTGATGTTACAAATTGGGATAATAACGTCAAATACGGAATAACAAGAAATACTGCTAATCCTAGTCTTAATTGGGTTGGTGTTGGATTAATCTCAGCAGAGAATTTTGGATTTTATGCTATCAAAAATGACAGCGGTGATGGTGGCTTCGGCATTTACGATGGATTTGCTGATCACGAAAAATGGCTCTCAATCTCAAGTGGTGTAAGCAAACAAAATGCAGGTCCCGGCGATGTTTCACAAGTTGTTGCCTCAGGTCCTTATTCAATCAATCCGGGCGATAGTATTCGTGTAGCTTTTGCCATTGCAGGTGGAATGAATAAACAATCTTTGGATTTAGCAATTCAAAATGCACGAGTAAAATATCAGCAGATTTTAACAAACATAAAAGATGAATCAGTTGATATTCCATCAACTTTCAAACTTGATCAAAATTACCCGAATCCTTTTGGAAATTCTATTTACACAGGATTCGGTGGAACTACAGATAATCTTACAACAAAAATCAGTTGGCAGCAACCAAAGGGTGATTTCATATCAATAAAATTGTATAATTCAATCGGAGAAGAATTGGAAACAATTGTTGAAGGTTTTTTTGAATCTGGTTCTCACTCAAAATTTTATCAAATGAAAAACTCATTGCCATCTGGTATTTATTTCTATCAGCTTCGTTCCGGTAATTTTACAGAAACGAAAAAAATGGTTTTTATCCGCTGATATAATTGATGAAAAATTCCCCTGAACATCTCAAAGGAATTTTTGCAGTATTTTTAACAGCTCTTCTTTGGAGTTCAGGAGGATTATTCATTAAACTGATTTCTCTTTCGCCGATGCAAATATCCTTTTTCAGATGTTTGATAGCTGCGACTGTCTTTATTTTAATTTTTAGAAAAAGAGTTTTGAGATTAAATCCTCTTGCACTCCTAAATTCAATCAATTACGCAATTGTTCTCATTTTATTTGTTTATGCAACCAAAACAACAACTGCAGCTAATGCAATATTTTTACAATCAACTGCCCCGATTTATGTTTTGATATTCGAGCCGATATTAACAAAAACAAAATATGAAAAAATTAACATAATCACTATTGCTGTTTGTTTTTTTGGAATGATTTTATTCTTCGTAGGAGAATTATCCCCCGGAGATATTAACGGAAACATAGCTGCATTATTAGCTGGACTTGCTTTTGCTGCATTTTTCCTCGGAATGAAAAAGAATGAAGGTAAATTTGGTGAAGCATCAATTTTTTACGGAAACATTTTAGTTAGTCTTTTTTGTATTCCATTCATCCTTGAACTTCAGACATTGAATACAAATGATTTAGCAATGGTTTCTTTTCTTGGAGTATTTCAAATTGCAGTCCCTTATGCTTTATTTAGTTATGGAATTCAGCGGATAAAAGCGGTTGAGGCATCTATCATTTCAATGTTTGAACCTGTCTTAAATCCAATCTGGGTTTTTTTGGGCTATGGAGAGATTCCAAAGTTAAATGCGATAATTGGTGGTATCATTATCATTACAGCAATAACTGTTAAAACAATTCTTTCTACAATGAGATATAAAAAGTCTTTATAAATTTTATGATGAGTTTAATTTAACCCCCTCCTGGTATCGCAATAGAGGGGGTTGAAAATAAGGTTTACTTCACAACAATCATTTTTCTTATTTGACTAAACTTCGGTGTTTCCATTTTATAGTAATAAACACCACTAGTTAAATTACTTGCGTCAAATTCAATTTGATGAACACCTGCTTCAAATTCATTATTAACTAGTTTAGAAATCTCTTGTCCGAGTGAATTAAATACTTTAATTACTACTTCTGATTTTTCAGGCAAAGCAAATTTAATGACTGTATTTGGATTTCCGCCATTTGCGGATCCGCCCCCAGCGGAAAATGGATTGGGATAATTCTGTTCTAAGACATATTTATTTGGTGCGCCAATATCAACTAATACTTCACCTACATAAGAAAATTTTCCATCAAAATCTATTTGCTTCAAGCGATAATAATACTTACCTGATTCAATTTTATCATCAATAAAAGAATAGCTCTGCGGCTCTGTTGTAGTTCCTCTTCCACCAACAAAACCAATCTCAGTATAATTTTCACTATCTCTGCTTCTTTCAATACTGAAGCCAGCATTATTAGTTTCAGTTGCTGTTTTCCAATTGAGCATAACTCCATTATCAATTATAGAATGAGTAAACGAAACTAATTCGACTGGTATTACACCCTGAATGCTAAAATTAACATTGGATATATCAAAGAAAATATTTCCAACAGCTTCAACTTTAATTCTTGCCTGAGTTGTTTGATTTGCTGGTAATAGAACTGCTTCAGAACCATCATTAGGAGTATTGGAAGCTAATACGATTGGAAATGTATTACCTCCATCAGTTGATAAAAGAATGTTTACATTAGAACAATTAACAGGAGCTAAATTAGTATTAGCAACATCCCAGGTAATTATCTGATTAGAATATCCTGGCAAAGTTAGATTAGTATTAGGATATGTAACTACAAAAGGACCTGAGTTGCCATCAACCTGAAATTGAATTTGAGCAAAATCAACTCCACCACCTCCAGCTTTATTATCTCTGACAACTAATCTGAATGTAAGTGTTCTTGAATATGTCGGCATAACTTCACCAACAGCCATAGTATTATTTAATAAATTTTGAAGTCTTGGAAAAGTTCTGGTTGGGCTTGTTGTTGGATTCCATACTCTGAAAATTGGAGCATTACCGGATGGATTGTTCCAAGTGCCAGCTGGTCCCAAATCAAATTGCTGCCAATCATAAGTTAAAGGATCATTATTTGGATCGGTAGCCGAACCTGTTAATGCAAATGGAGTACTTTTCGGAATGTAGAAACCACCTGCAGGAACTGAAACTATCGGAGCAGAATTTCCGGTATTTGTAATTTGTGCACAGCTATTTCCAGTACCATTATTCGTATAAGCGACAATTTCATTATAACTTGCAACATGAAAATATGGGTCACTATTTGATTGTAAATTATCAGAGCCACAAATTCCCGCGTAAGCCATTATTGTTGAGCCGCTACCTGGTTCATATGCTCTCGAGGCAACTCTATTCCCACCTCCGCAACTTCCAGTTACACTATTGAATGTATGATTAGCACCAAACTGATGTCCCATTTCGTGAGCTACATAATCAATGTCAAAAGGATCACCGACTGGTTGTGGAGAACCAGTAACTCCTCCTGCTTTATATCCATTAACACAAACTACTGCCAAATAAGCAACTCCTCCGCCACCAGTGCTAAATACATGTCCGATATCATAGTTGGCTGAACCAATCCTTGAATCAATTGTAGTTTGATTTTGAGTTAACATTGCTGTTCCATTATTATTTGAATATGGATCAGTGGAAGCATTAAGAAAAATCAATGTGTCATTGTTTGGAACTAACACCATTCTTATACCTAATTCTTTTTCATAAACACCTACTACTCTGTTAACAGAGGTAACCATTGCAGCTCTCACTAAAGGAACAGTTCCACCGTGAAAGGTTGCATATTCACCAGTGCAAGCCAAAGCTAATCTGTAAGTCCTTAATTGTGGACCAATTAAACTGCTTTCAAGATTTTGCAGAAGATAATTCATTTCGTTTACTCTATCTTTCAGAGCAATTAGCTCACACTCCCTTGTTTTATTCGGATTAACATAATCACGAGAATAATACGAAATATAATTTTCCCGATCTCCTTTCGAATATGGATCAACAAACACTCTACCATTCGGAGATAATATCATTGCGTGAAATCCTTGAGGTGTAATGTCAAACCTAACTGAAGCATATTTGTCATCAATACCATAACCAAGAAAAGTTCTTACATCCGGAGCTTTTCTCGCCAACTCAGGAGCCATTACCGGCGATTCAACAAATCTGAATCTTTGGAAAGAACCGTCCGGCATTGGGATATGAATTATTCTTATTTTTGTCGTCGCTTCCATAGAATATTCCATCGGGACATCTGATAAAAGTGCCGAAAAAGCATCAAGATTTAGCTTAAAAACTTTGTAGGTATTCGGTTTGATATATCGCTCGCCTACTATTTCGATTTCACTTTCATTCTGTTCATTCCAGAGATCATATTGTGAAAATGCAGTGCTCATATAAAGAAGAACACTTAATAACAAAAAAGAGAAAAAATTGAATTTGACTTTCATAATGCTCCTTATAAATTATTTAGATTAACTGTAGGCAAACTTAATAAATTATTTTTTGATTGAAAAAGTTATATCAGATTTTGTATATCTTCGATTAGATCTTCAATATCCTCAAGTCCAACTGAAAATCTGATTAAGGATTCAGTAATACCAAGTTTTTCTTTTTTATCTTTTGGTACAGAACCGTGAGTCATTGAAAAAGGCTGACATACTAAACTTTCAACACCTCCAAGACTTTCGGCTAATGTGAATACTTTTACTCCATTCAATATTTTTCTCGCTAATTGCGCATCACCAAAATCAGCAGAAACAATTCCACCAAAACCTCGCATTTGTTGTTTTGCTAAATAATATTGTGGATGACTCTGCAATCCCGGATAGATAACTTTTTTAGCTATTCCAGATTGCTCTAAAAACTTTGCAAACTGCAATGCATTTTGCTCATGCTGTTTCATCCTTACTGCTAAAGTTTTAGTTGAACGCAAAACCAACCAGCAATCAAAAGGAGATGGAATCGAACCTGATGCACGTTGGAAATATTTAATCTTATTCTGAATTTCTTCATCATTCGTAACAATTACTCCACCAATTACATCACTATGTCCGTTGAGATATTTTGTTGTGCTATGAATAACTATATCAATTCCAAAATCGAGTGGATTCTGAAAATATGGACTCATAAAAGTATTATCACATACAGAAATCAGATTATATTTTTTTGCAACAGAAGAAATCATCCTTAAATCTGTTAATACCAGCATCGGGTTAGTCGGTGTCTCGACATAAATAATCTTCGTGTTTTGACGGATGTTATTTTCAATTTCAGTTTGACTATTGGTATCAATCCAAGAGAATTCAATTCCGTAATTTTTTACAATCATTTCAAAAAGACGATAAGTACCGCCATAAACATTTTCTGAAATGATTACGTGATCGCCAATTTTTAATAAACTCATTATAGAATTAATTGCTGCTACTCCTGATGAAAATGCAATTCCATACTTTCCTTTTTCAAGAGTTGCAATATTTTTCTCAAGAGCTTGTCGAGTAAAATTATGTGCCCTTCCATATTCAAAGCCAGTGCTTCTCCCGAGTTCATATTGAGCGTAAGTTGAAGTTTGATAAATTGGAGTAATCACCGCACCTGTTGTTGGATCAGGTATTTGACCTGCGTGAATTGCATCAGTTGAAAAACCCATAGGAAATTCCTCATAAAGAATTTATGAATTTGATGAAGTAAATTAAATAAACTGTTAAACATTTTATCCTTCAGCTCTTTTATAATATTTTCATTATTTTTTGATAAACAATTTATTCAGAAAATTTTTAAATGATTTCTATTTGTATTCCTGTTTTTAATTTCGATGTGAGAGATTTAGTTAAATCTTTGTATGCGCAATGCAAGGATTTACAACAAAAATCTGAAATAATCATTATTGATGACTGCTCTGTTGCTTCATTCAGAAAAATCAATTCAGAAATTCAATCCATTTCAAAATACATTCAATTAGATGAAAATATTGGGAGAGCCAAAATCCGTAATATGTTTTTGCAATTTGCAAGCTATGATTATTTGTTATTTCTTGATTGTGATTCTAAAATCATCAACTCAGATTTTATAAAAAATTATCTTAGTGCCATCACTAAAGATAAGAATGTTATCGTCGGAGGAAGAATTTATCCGCAGACAAAACCTGAAAGGAATAAATTACTTAGATGGAAGTACTGTCTTGTAAGAGAGCAAAATCCAGCTTCGATATATTCTGATTCGACAAATTTTCCTTTTATGTCAAATAACTTTTTGATTAAAAAATCTCTCTTTGAAAAAATAAAATTTGATGAAAGATTAACTCTCTACGGACACGAGGATACTTTATTCGGTTATGAATTAAAGAAAGCGGGCATAAAAATATATCACATAAATAATCCTGTACTCAATGGTGATTTGGAAACTAATGAAGAATTTATTAGGAAAACTGAAAGCAGTATAGAAAACTTAAATCTAATTCTTAAGTTCATGAATTATGAAAAAGACTTCATTGATGAAGTTACTCTATTAAAAAAATTTTATCTGATTAAAAGACTGAGATTAGATAATTTATTTTATATCAAATGGAAAGTTTTGCAGACCTTAATTAGAAAAATTTTAATCAGTGGATTTATTAGTCTTTGGCTTTTTGATTTTTATAAACTTGGATTTCTGATTTCTATTATGCGTTCATCGGATAAAACTAAAACCTCTTAAGAACTCCTCTATACCCATTCTTTTTTTGCCTTCTTGTTGAATCTCAAGTATTTTAATTGAATCTTTTCCGCAACCAACAAATAATTCATTTTTTGTTTGATAAAATTCTGAAGGAGATAACTTTAAATCTTTAGCTATTTCGGTTTTGTAAATTTTTATTATTTTCTCTCCGAAATAGAAAAAAGCAGCTGGATAGGGCGAGAGACCTCTAACAAGATTATGAATTTCGAGTGCTGATTTGTTCCAGTCAATTTTACAAATTTCTTTTGTAATTTTTGGAGCAGGTGAAGCTAAAGAGTCATCTTGAGGAGTCAGTTTATAATTTCCATCTTTGATCATTTCAATAGTTTTTACAACAATGTCAGCTCCAAGTTCACTCATTCTATCGTGCAGAGTACCAAAATTATCTTCAGGGAAAATTGGAACTTTGGTTTGAAGATAAATATTACCTGTATCCACTTTCTCAGCTAATTTGAAAGTTGTTAAACCAGTTTCGGATTCACTATTAATCAAAGCCCACTGAATTGGTGCAGCTCCTCTATATTTTGGAAGAAGTGAAGCATGTAAATTAAACGAACCAAATTTTGGAATTTCAAAGATTTCTTTTGGAAGAATCCTGAAAGCAACCACAACAAATAAATCAGGCTGCAATTCTTTCATTTGGTTTATAAATTCTTCATTACCCTTTAACTTTTCAGGTTGGAATACCGGAATGTTATTTTCAATCGCAAATTTCTTAACAGGGCTGAAAGAAAGTTTTTGACCTCTTCCTTGTTCTTTATCTGGAACTGTAACTACAGCAATTAATTCATCAGAACTATGATATATTGCTTTTAACGATGGGAGTGAAAAATCAGGAGTTCCTAAGAAAACAATTCTCATTAAGATTATTTGTATAAGGTATAAGTTGAAGATTCAGTTATTGGATACCCAACATCAAGCTTTCTGTTTTTGATTTTGTTGAGATGTTTTTTAAACTTTTTCTTATTCTCCTCACTAAGATGGTCAATAAATAAAACTCCATTTAAGTGATCAAGTTCGTGTTGAATAACTCTTGCAATTAAATCATCCACTTCCATTTTATACTCCTTCATATCAAGATCAAAAAACGAAATTTCAATTCCTTTAGGTCTAATAACTTCAGATTTAAGTTCCGGAATACTAAGACAACCTTCTTCATAAGAATCAAGATCATCAGATTTACTAACAATTTTGGGATTCAATAAAGTCATAGGTTTGATTTTTTCATAGCCTTCAACAGGCGAAACATCAACAATAAAAACTCGCTTAGCCAAACCAATTTGATTGGCAGCTAATCCAATTCCATTAGCATTATGCATTGTTTGAAACATATTTCTTATTATAGAAATGAGAGTATCATCAATCTCTAAAACAGGTGAAGCTTTTTTTCTTAAAATACTATCGCCGTAAACTGTAATAGGTAGAATAGACATCTTAGCTTTGAATTAAGAATTAACAATTAAAAATTAACAATGGAAATTTAATATTGAGCATTAAACTAAGAGTTTACCATCTTTCATCAATAATTTATCATCTAACCAAACTGTTGGCTTTTTCACAACTCCATCAAGATGAATCGGAACATTTACATTACCACCCATCGAAACATTATTTCCTAATGCAATGTGAATAGTTCCCATTACTTTCTCATCTTCAAGCAAAACTCCACTAAGTTTTGCAGAATCGTTTGTACCTATTCCAAATTCAGCAATATTTCTGGCATCTTTACCAACTGCATCAAGTTGCTTTCTCAATTTAGTTGCAATTGCACCGCCAGTGATTTTTGTTGCATATCCATTTTCAACTTCAATTCTGATATTAGCATTTTTAATTAATCCCAAACCTGCCATAGAGCCGTCAACAACAAAAACACCGTTAGCAGTTCCTTCAACAGGAGCTAAATAAGTTTCACCTGTAGGAAGATTACCGCTTTCTCCTTTAGCATGAAATAAACCTTTGCTTGCGTAAGCTGTTCTTCCTTCAATCGAAAATGAAATATC
This sequence comes from uncultured Ignavibacterium sp., assembly GCA_937125135.1. Lineage (GTDB taxonomy): Bacteria > Bacteroidota > Ignavibacteria > Ignavibacteriales > Ignavibacteriaceae > Ignavibacterium. Next base: position 39,648 of record CAKZLD010000174.1, on the reverse strand, counting down.
TGTTCCTGTTGGTGAAGTAACTTTTATAAAACTTCCCTTCTCCAAAATATTTTTAAGTTTTATTGAAAGTGCAGCAATTTTTTTATAATCTGCGTTCATTCCACGAATCATCACGTCTTTAGTAATTCCAGGGAAAGTAGCAATTCTAACTCCCTTGGCAGATGCGGCTCTTCGCGCATTAGTATGAGTTAAAGATTTGGCAGTCGGGCAAAAGACAACATCAAATTTTTGCATCAATTCAGCAACTTCTTCTGGAGGTTCCTCCCCATTAACTTTTCCGGATTTCATTTCAACAAGCAAAGCATAATGACCTAATCTCAATGCATTTTCATACAATGACAGACCAATCTCTCTTTTTATTTCATCTGTGATAATTAAAATCTTTTCTGTTTTCTTGGCTCCCATGCAATCTCTAATTGCAATCTGAGAAGCTGTATCGAGTTTTGTAATTTTTTTCATATTGCTACCCATTAAAGTGGAAATCCAATATTCAATTGAACTGCTGCATTAAATCCACCTGATTTTATAAATGGTTTATTATTTTCAGGAGTTGTGAGTAAATCTTCAAATTTAGTTTTATCTTCAGAAATCATTTTGTCTATTTGAAAGAAACTATATCCTACAATTCCTTCTATACTAACATAGTTTTTTAATATATCTAAAACGAAACCTGAACCAACTGAATATCCTATTTCAGGTTTCTCATTGTCGAATTTTCTAACGTTTGTTCCAGAAAAATTGTTTACTGTTTCAGTTAGTCTAATTGTATTGACAAGAACTGCTCCATCAACAATTTTCCAAAGTAATCTGGAGTATATTGGAATCCCCACATCTAATCCAACACCAAAGCTTTTAAATTTTAATTCATAGTTAAAATCTTGAGTGCCTACTCTTGAAAATTTTTGTGCATCGTGAGATTCTTCCAATTGCTGATAGAAACCTTTTGCTGTTATAAAAAATCCACTAAATCTTGCTCTGAAAAAATTTATTCCGAACCTATAACCTTCTGCTTTACCAAAATCATTTAACTCTTTTGTTTTAAATGAATTAAACTCTACTACATAATCTTTCAATAAGCCGGGTTGATACTGTTGATAAGTAAAACCTCCATAACCTCCAACTAATCCAAGACACCCGAAACCGAAGGATTGAGCTTTAACAAAGTTTGACGAAAAAATTAATATGAATAAGAAAATAAATGGTTTCATTTTTTCATCCCATCATCTAACCCGTGTCCACCCTGCCCTAACTCACTTCTCCTTAAAAGATATGAGAAGATCAAACCAAGAAAACCAAGTATTGAGAAAATCCACATTCCTAAATTATAACCTTCAGGATTCTGAGCACTTGCACCGGCAAAATCATTTGCAAATCCAATCAAAAGATTAAAACCAAACAATCCAATATTCTGAATCATAGTCATTAAACCATAAGCTGTACCCAATTTAGCATTTGGGACAATAATTGCAACCGATGGCCACATTACTGCTGGAATAAGTGAAAATGCTATTCCCATCATTGCCATAGGATAAATTAAATAAATCGGAATCATCGCATCTATATCAAAAAAAGAAAAACTGATTTTAATAAAATCATTTTCTGTCATAATATCAGGTCTGCCAAATTTATAAGCCATCATTAAATAAACAGGAATAATTAAAAGTGATCCAAACATCATTAATAATGACCTTTTCCCAATTTTGTCAGCTAACAAACCAAATAATGGAGTAAAAATCATTGCAAATAGAGTAAGAATACTTGAAAGATTACCACCGACTTCTCTGGTTGTTCCGTGAGCTTCCTGAAAAAATTTAATTGCAAATGTTTGAAACGGGAACATCGCAGAGTAAAATGTAACACAAAGAGCTGTTATAAACCAGAATGACTTAGGAAATTGGAATATTTCTTTAAAAATAATTTTATCTTGATTACCTTCTAATGGCATATCATAATTCTTAGTAGCATATAAATCCAATAAGAAATAGATAATAATCATTACAAATGCAAATATTCCAGCATATACTGTAATTAGTAACGGTGACTGCCAGTATTGATACAACTCTTTACCCCACGTTGGAGAATTTAGAGCGAGAAAAGAACCCAATCGTGCAACTGTTAAGTTTAATCCAAATGCAAATGAAAGTTCTTTCCCTTTGAACCATCGGGCAATAATTGTCGTGATTGCAACTATCATTGATTCGGCACCTAAACCAAAAACAAGTCTGCCTGTTACCATTATGAGCAAATTCCCTGTTAAAGCAGTGATAATTGCTCCTAACATTATCAACCCGGTAAAAATCAGAACAGAAGTTCTTGTTCCAATTCTGTCAATAATTAAACCTCCAATCAAAACCATCAGAATATTTGGAAAGCTATAAATTGCATTGAGCAGTCCGATGTTCGAATCAGAAAAACCCAATTGATATTTCAACAAATCAGCTAAAGGACTTATGCTGTCATAAATATAATAATTACCAAACATTCCAAGGCTTACTAATAGTAAAGCAAGCCATCTTAAAAAAGTGCTCGGTTCTGGTTTTAGATTAATTTGATTCATAATCCTCAAAAATGAAAAGCAGATACTTTTTCATCAGTATCTGCTTGTTATAAAATAATTACTTTTATCTGACAGGAATATTTTTCAGGACTGTAGTTAATTGATTCCAGAATTCGGGTACAGTATCAATTTTCAGTCTTTCATCAGGAGAATGAACTCCAAACATTGTAGGACCAAAAGAAATCATATCCATATTCGGATATTTTTCTTTAATAATACCGCATTCCAATCCTGCGTGAATAGCTTTTATTTCTGGATCGTGTCCGTACATTCTCTTGAATGTAGATTTGAAGACTCCAAGAATTTCAGAATTAATGTCGGGTTTCCAACCAGGATAACCATCGCCAAAACTTAATTCTGCACCTGCTAATTCGAAAACAGCTGAGACAACATTCGTAATATCAACAATCTCGCTTGCAACAGAACTTCTTTGACTAGTAACTATTTTAAAAGTCTTCCCCTCCATTGATAAAACTGCCAAATTGTTTGATGTCTCAACTAATTGAGGAATATCCGGAGACATTTTAACTACTCCGTGAGGGACAATATAAAGAGCATTTAATAATCTTTTAGTTGTTTTTCCATCAATAACTTTTTCCGGTAAATCAATTTTTGAGACAGAAACTTTTAAATCTGGTTCGAGTGTGGCAAATTCTTCTTTAACGATTTTATTAAATTCAGAAACAAACTTTTTGAATTTCTTCTCATCATTTTTCGGAACTAAAACATCAGCGAAAGCTTCTCTTGGAATTGCATTATGTTTATTGCCACCTTCCATTTTAGCAAGGAGGAAATTACCTTGTTTGAGATAATTCCAAAGAAGTCTTGATAAAATTTTCAATGCATTACCGCGACCAACGTGAATCTCTAATCCAGAGTGTCCACCTTTTAATCCTTCAACTTTTGCTTCAAATGCAATATAATTTTTAGGCGTTTTTTCTTGCTTGAACTTGAATGTTGCAAAAGTGTTTCTACCACCCGAACAACCAATGTAAAGTGACATTAATTCCTCTGAATCCATATTGATTAGAATATCACCTTTTAACCAATTCTTTTTAAGATTTGCTGCACCTGTAAGACCTGTCTCTTCATCGAGCGTGAATAAGGCTTCAATTGGACCGTGTTGAAGGTCTGAAGATTCAAGCACTGCTAAAGCAGCAGCAGCACCAATACCATTATCTGCACCCAAAGTTGTTCCCTTTGCTTTTACCCATTCACCGTCAATATATGGCTGAATTGGATCATTATCAAAATCGTGAACAACATCTCTGTTCTTTTCACAAACCATATCTATATGCGATTGGAGAGTAACTGTTTTTCTGTCTTCAAATCCGGGAGTTGCGGGTTTTTTAATTAAAATATTTCCGAACTTATCCTTCTCCCAGTTCAGATTCAGTTTTTCAGCTACCGAAACAACATAAGCAGCAATCTTTTCTTCTTTTTTTGATGGCCGAGGATATTTACAAATTTCTTCAAAATGATGCCATAATAATTTTGGCTCAAGATGTCCTAAAATGCTTCCCATAATTACTCCTATTTATTTTTTAATTCATTAAATGTGATAAACCCTTGTTGATATAATAAAAATATAAAATTAATGGTTCTACTCTCAATTTCAGAAGTTTCTGATGAAAAATTTTTCGACATATCTTTAACAATCGTGTCCACATCTTTAATCCCATCAATGTTTTTCCAAACTTCAGAGCCGTATTTATCAAGTTTCACTTTTATGAAAATATTTTTAATATATTTATCAAAAACTTTTCTAATAAAATGATTCTTAATCTTAGGAACCAAAACTCTAACCATTCCATCAGAGTCTAATTCTTCCGAATAATTCTTTACAGGATGAAGGTCTAATGTATTAGCTGATTTAAGAATTTTCCTTCTTTTTAAAAATGAAACTATCACTATTTTATATTTGAATATGAGTTTAGGGAAGCTGTCCAAATAGATTCTAGACAGCTTCCTAAAAATTAATTACATTGAAACCTGTGGAGGAGCAGGTTCATCAGGTTTACCTGCATTAGCTACCGGAACTTTAGTAAAATACCAAGCTATAAATACAAAAACAAGTATGCTAATTAAAAATCCAGGTGAATCAAAGAAGCCAAATAATTTCACATCATAAAATGCAAAACCAGCAAACAGTAATCCAATAAGTGCTTCTCCGGCAATCATTCCTGCAGCTAAAAGAATTCCGGTATTCTCTACTCTTGCTTTTTGAGCATCATTGAATTGTTTCTTTTCGGAAATCTTTTCTACTAGCCCTTTGATTAAACCTCCGACAAAAATTGCAAATGTAGTACCTAAAGGAAGATACATTCCTACACTTACAAGCATAGGACTTTTTACATTCATCAAAATAAACCCAAACCCCATTAACATACCAGTAATAATTAAAATCCATTGCATTTGACCCGCAACAATACCTTGAGAAAGAATAGCCATTAAAGAAGCTTGTGGAGCAGGTATATTTTCGCCGCCAAAACCGGTTCCTCCCATCTTAATATCACCTTCGTGAAGAACTAAGAGAGGTAAAAACATAATTAATGAAGAAACGATAGCACCAATTATGTTACCCGTTTGCATTTTCCACGGCGTTCCTCCAAGAATATGACCAGCTTTCAAATCCTGGAACATTTCGCCAGCTACTGCTGCTGCGACACAAATAACCGCAGCTACTCCAATAACTGCAGCAACTCCTTGTGTCCCTTTCATTCCTAAAGCTACCATCAGAACAGCAGCAATAACTAATGTTGATATTGTTAAACCACTAACAGGATTATTACTAGAGCCAATTATTCCAACTAAATAACCAGAAACAGCTGAGAAGAAAAATCCAGCAACAACAAGAACAATAGTAGCTACTAATGCAGCAACAATATCTTGTGCAAAGTAATTATAGATAAAGAAAATGCCAATTGAAGTTGCTAAAATAATCAGAGCAACTGTTTTGATATTAATATCTTTTTCTACTCTATCAGAGGTTTGAATACCTGAAGCAGCCTTTTTAACATCTTTAACTGAACGAGAAATTCCTGCACCCAAACTTTTTCTCATTCTAAATAGAGTATAACCAGCTCCGACTAACATTCCACCTATTGCAATTGGTCTTACAAAATCTTTCCAAACTTGAGTCATTGCATCTAACCAATTAAAATCTGCTGGTAATTCAACATTTTGAAATTTAAAGTAAGCAATTATTGGAGTTAAAAGACCCCATGCAATAAGTCCACCACTGAAATTTAACGCTGCTAATTTAGGACCAATTATATAGCCAACTCCCATATAAGCTGGTTTAACATCTGGAGAGATAAAAAGTAGCTTACCTTGTCCTATAGATAAGATGTGTTTGAAACTTGTAGCATATAATTTCAACATTCCTAAAGCTTTAATAACAGCACCAATACCCATAGCAGTAAAAAGAAACTTTGAACTTGAGCCACCTCTTTGACCAGCTTTGTGAATTTCAGCAGCAGCAACTGATTCAGGAAATGGAAGTTCTGCATCTTCAACTAAAACTCTTCTTAACATAGCGACAAACATTATTCCTAAGACACCGCCTGCCACCATAATTGCAACAGAAATGAAGTAATTCGTTGTTGTGTAAAATGGGACCCAAATTCCAGCGATGAAAAATGCAGGTAAAGTGAATATAGCTCCGGCAGCTATTGATTCACCGATTGAACCAACAGTTCTTGCAAAATTTTCCTCGAGAATTGAACCTTTTAATAATCTTAAAACTGCCATTCCAATAACTGCTGCTGGATATGTGGCGGCGATTGTCATACCTGCTTTTAATCCAAGGTAAGCGTTTGCTGCACCTAATACAACAGACATTACTAATCCAATGATAAGTGCACGTATTGTGAATTCAGCCATATTTGTCTCGGATGAGACGAAAGGAACGAAACGTTTTTGATCTGACATAATGCTTCTCCTATAAATGGAAGATAACTTAATTATGTAATGAAAGTATTATTTTGTTTGTGCAAATTTATATATTCAATTCCTAATTCTATAATCATTCTTTAATGAAAATTCCATTTTATTTATCCCAAGATGACATAATGAGAAATCATATTTGACTGGATCATTCTCATTGAACCTTTTTAAGCTATCGGTTATTTCCTCAGCCATTTTCCAACTGACATTATTTCTGTTAGTCAATTTCAATTGTTTGCTAATTTTAGCGATGTGTGTATCAACTGGAATAATCAACTTATTTTTTTCGATCTCCTGCCAAAGACCAAAATCAATTTTATCTTTTCTTACCATCCACCGAAGAAAGAGATTCATCCTTTTACAGGCACTTCCTTTCTCAGGTAGTGGAAACATAAATTTTACAGCGTGATTGATAACTAATGAATGTTCTTCATACAATCTTAAAATATTTTTTGAAAATACTGAAATAGCCTGTTTAACATTCGAGTGCTTTTCCGAATATCCTGAAAGGAATAAATTCTTAACTGACTTATGCTTTATCAAAATAATTTTTAGAATTGCAAATGAATTTTTTATATCATCAGTGCTATAAAATCTATGGTGTAACTTCAACTTAATTTTTTTATTAAAGTTTAAAATAAATTCATAAGGTTGATTTTCAGAGATAGCTAAAAATTCTTCAAGGGTAGAGAGAATTTGATCAATTTTCCCATATGCAAATATGGATGAAATGAAAGCCATCACTTCAATATCTTCCGGTTCACTAAAACGATGCGGAAATTGAACCGGGTCTGATTCAATTTTAGATTGATTAAAATACTTGTAGTAGTATTCTAATTTTTCTTTGAGATTTTTCAATGATATTTATCTGGTATATTTCATCTCCATTGACTTGAATTCTACATCATTATAATAGCCATACATTTCCATCTGAATTTCATTTTCACTAATGTAGTGAACAATGGACTTAATTTTAACATCTTTATTTTGAATTGGATCAAACATAAGCCCTTCATAAAAAATTGTTTTTCCTTCATCATCACTTTTGCCATACATCATAGAAATTCCTGTTCCGACATTATCCATCCATATGCTTATATATTGTTTTTTTGCATTATCATAAGCATCTACCGCAATACCTTCAAAAGGCATTCCCATATAAGTTGCATTATAAGCAGTTTTGAAATAACGTCCGCCTAATAACAATTTCATATTTACTGTCCCTTCAGAAATAACTGGTTCAGTATCAGGAGCTTGCCACATTTTTGAAACAACATTCCAGTCACCAACATATTTCGCAAATTCATTATGAGCTTTTCCGGGAGTAGAATATTTCATCCAAATTTTGATTTGCTCATCAACATTCATCTGCTCGTTCTGAGCATTGGAAAAATTCTGAAGAATAAAAAGTGAAAAAAGAATTATAAAGTAACGTATAACAATTCCCTTCTGATTTTTTTGAGATTATATTTTTGGAAGCCTTTCCAAATACGAACTATTTGATAAAATTGCAAATGTCTCTACTTTTTTCAGGTCAGCAATATTAAAGCAATTCATATAACTCATAGAGCTTCTTAATCCATCTGAAATAGCGTTGATAACATTTTCAACAGTGCCTTTGTATGCAACCATTGTTTCTTCGCCTTCAATAAATTCATTTCGCATCTTAACTCCAAATGAAGCTGAACCACGATATTTTTTCCAAAGCTGTCCTTTGTACTTAATTACTTCTCCGGGAGTTTCTTTAGTTCCAGAAAGCATTCTTCCTAACATAACTACATCCGCACCTAATGCAATAGCTTTTGCAACATCTCCTGGACTTTTAATTCCACCGTCTGCTATGATTTTGATTTTTAATTTTTTCTCTTCACGACTGAAGAACACGTTTAGTATTGATGATACCTGACCAATTCCTATTCCCGTTTGAATTGAAGTTGTACACACGCTTCCACTTCCTATTCCGACTCTGACAGCATCAGCACCAGCGTCTTCCAATTGTTCAAGTGTGCCTCCGTGAGCTATGTTTCCGATGATTATCTGAGTATCAAATTTCTTTTTTATTTCTTCGCATTTTTTAAGAACTTCTCTATTATTTGCATTAGCAGTGTCAATACAGATTATCATTTTATTTTCAACTAATTTCTCGACAACATCTAATCCTGTATTCAAGCTAATTGAAACTGATTTAATATTTAATTTATTTTTTTTGTTAAGAACTTCAGTAAGAGAAGAATCAAATCTGTTTAAAATTCCGAGACAACCTAATCTTGATAGTTTTTCTGCCATCTCAATGCCCGTTACTGTATCCATTGGACTTGAGAGAACCGGAAGTTTTAATTTCAGTCCTAAAAAATTTGTATTAGTTGTAGCTTCTGTTCTTGATTTAATTCTTGATACTTCTGTAGGAATTAAACTGATATCATCATAAGTTAAAGATTGATGGTATTCATTCAATTCCTTTTTACTGTAAACTTTCATTTGTATTCCTTTAGTTGATTAGATTCTCGAGTTGATTTAGAAGACTTTCCATTTTGACTGCTACTGCTTCAATCGGTTCAATTGAATTCATATCAACACCAGCATCTTCCAAAATCTCAATTGAATATTTATGAGAGCCAGATTTTAGAAAATCAAGATATTTATTAACGGCTAATTCTCCTTTTTCTTTGAAATTTTTTAGTAAAATTTCCGAAGCAGCGAATCCGGTTGCATATTGAAAAACATAGAAGTTATAATAAAAATGCGGAACTCTTGCCCACGTGTAGGATTCTTCATCAATAACATCCATCGCATCTCCCCAATATTTTTTGTATAAGGAAGAATAAAGTTTGCATAAATCATCTACAGTGAGATAAGAGCCACTTTCAGTTAATTCATAAACTTTCATTTCAAATTCAGCAAACATTATTTGACGATAAAATGTTGTAGTAATATTATTCAAATATTTTTCAATCAGAATTATTTTCTCTTCTTTCTGCTTTGAATTATTTATCATAAATTCCATCAAAAGTCCTTCATTTAAAGTTGATGCAACTTCGGCAAGAAAGATTGAATAGTTTGCATAAACGTAGGGCTGTGTTATTCCTGTGAAATAAGAATGAAGATTATGTCCCATTTCGTGAGCAAAAGTAAATACATCATTTAGTTGATAATTCCAGTTAAGAAGTACATAAGGATGAACTCCATAAGTTGTCCCCGAAGAATAAGCTCCGCTTCGTTTTCCCTTTGTTTCAGCGACATCAATCCATCTTTCATTAAAAGCTTTTTCTAAAATAGAAAGATAATTATCACCAAATACTTTAAAAGAATTTTTTAATAATTCCTTGGATTCTTCATACGTATATTTTTTTTCGGTAATGCTATCGAAGAGACTAACATAAGTATCAAAAGGATTTAATTGATTAAGATTCAATAATTTTCTTTTTAATTCAGCCCATCTGTGCATTTGCTGAAGATTATTGCCAACTGATTCGATGAGATTTTTATAAATGCTTAAAGGAATATTATCTCTGAATAAAGCTGCCTCCAAAGCTGAATTGAAATTTCTGACTTTGGCACAAAAAATTTTTGCTTTAAGGTTTCCATTAAAAATTGTGTTTAGTGAATTAGCATATTCTTTAAACACAGACATATATCCCTTAAAAGCATTCTCTCTGAATTCTCTATTTTTAGAATATAAAGAAGAATAAAACCGTCCATGAGAAAGTTGATAGTCATTTCCATTTTCATCTTTTATTGTAGGAAATTTTAGATCAGCATTAGTTAGAATTGAAAATGTGTTATAAGGGACGTGAGCAATTTCTGAAGTCATTGCAAGTATTGATTCAATTTTAGGATCGTGTGTGTGTTCTTTCGATCTGAAAATGTCATCAAAATAATGTTTATAAATTTTCAATTCTTCATTTTCATCAATCCACAAATCGAGATCATTTTTATCAATACTTAAAATTTCAGGTTTAATAAATGATGATTCTGCGAGAACTTTGGAATACAGAGATTTAATTCTGTTATCCATTGATTGATAAACTTGAACCCGCACATCAGAATCTTTTGAGAGCATTGCATATAATGCTAATCTATCTAATTTGATTTCGATTTCCTCATTAGATTTCAGACATTCGAGTAATATTGAAGATGATGAATTTATCTTTCCTTTGAATTGAGAAATTTTTGGATAATTAGTTTCCACCCACTTAAAATCTTCTTCCCATTTTTCATCTGATTCATAAATATCCTTAAGATTCCATTTTAGATTTTCATCAACTTGTTCTCTTTCCAATAACTCCCCTGTTTGTTTTTCTGTAATAGTTTTTAATCTCATTATATTCCGATTATTATCTTATTAATATCATTTTTTTAACTTGAATTTGTTCACCATTTTGAAGTTTGTAAAAATATACTCCTGAAGGCAATCTTTCCGCATCAAATTCGAACTCATATTTCCCCGCATCTCTGTATTCATCAACAAGAGTAGCTACTTCATTACCAAGTATATCATAAACTTTCAAAATTTGCCTACTTCCAATTGAAGATTGCCAACTAATTTTAGTAGTTGGATTATTAGAATTCAGAGTATTACCAAAAGGATTTGGATAATTTTGAAACAGAACAAAATCATGAACAATGAAAGACTCATCATCAATGTTTGTTATTTGATCAATTATGTGAATTCTTCTCCCCGTTATTTTGAATGGTGGGATTCCTAACAAAGATAAATCAACAGATTTTGAAGGTTGATATGCCTGCACCATCCAATTCCCGGGTGCAATCCAGACTGTATCATCTATCGAGAAAAGAGGAAATACGAAAGAACCCACCAGCAAAGAAAAGTCCCACACTGTTGTAAATTTTTTACAGTTGAATGTTCCGATTAAAGTTGATACAGTTTGATCATGATTTCGAATTGCTGCATATCGAAAACGAATATTAAAGTTTGAGATAGTAGTGTCTTTTTGCATTAGAGTATAAATTGAATTTACATTTGCTGCAAATCTGTAAACTGAATACCAGTTCTGCAAAGATTTAAAGAAAGTAACAAAATTGAAGTTGGGATCAAGTTGTAATGAATCTAATTGTAAAAGGAAAGGTTCAATTCCCGATGAGCTGAAATACTCAAAACCGATTGTGCCTTCAAAACTATAAAAATTTGTATCAAGATATGGTTGAGAATTAATTGTTTGCCAACCACCTTCTTTTGAGAAAACTATATTTGCCATTCGTCCCTTATAATTACTTACAACACCAAAAGAATCTTTCCGGAAATATTCCAATTGAACTATAGGATTATTTATTGAATCCAGAGGCGTTACTTTATAATTCCAAACATATCCCAGTTGATTGGGGAAAAATTCATTTGCCTGCTGAGAAAAAACTATGTTTGAAAAAATCATCAAAAAAATAAATGATAGCCTTTTCATTCCGACCTCACAAATATTTTTTAAATAAATTTTTCAGTCTGAATTTAAGCAAGCTATAGTATCAAATTAAATCCGAAAGAAAAATTTCTAATCGGTCTTAGATTCCCGACTAATTCAACGTAATTGTAATTGAAGAGATTTTTTACGTTGAAATAAAAAGCTAAAGGAATATTTAATGAAATTAAATCATAACTTAAACTAACATCCGTTTGATAAACAGGGACACGAAGTTTACCATCTCTTACTATTCCAAGATCAATTAATTCATTATCAATTTCATCAACTCTGCTTTGATATTTGAAAAATATTCCCACTCCAAAATGCCAGTTAGTAAATTCGATTGAACTGTTAATCGTCTGTCTTGGTCTGTATTTGAGTGATAAATTCTTTTCTAAGTCTTTTGAATTTAAGTACGAATATGAAAATCCAGCTTTTAATATTCCCGAAATTATATTTATAGTAGAACCAAACTCCAAGCCTTGAATTCTGGCTCTTAATAGATTATTAAAAAATATTAAACCATCTCTGGGATCGACACTTGCTTCAATCATTTCAAAGTATTCATTTTGAAAAACTGAAAGGTCAAACTCAATTAAAGACTGTATTGAATAATTGAAACCAATCTCAAAAGTTATATTTCGTTCCGGTTTGATTTTAGGATTTGGCTTAACAGTTATTCCACTTGTAGAAGTTGATGTGAATGCTTCAGCTAAGGATGGGTTTCTAAACCCCGTTCCAATTGATGATCTCAAAATAAAATTATCTGTAAATCTGTAATTAAGTCCTAATTTCGGTGAAAGAGAACCTGATGACTCAAGCGTATCAATTTTTCCGTAATCATATCTTAATCCAATTGAAATGATTAGAGGAAAATTAAATTTGAAATCAGCAGCGGAGTAAATACCAGCAGTAAAAGCTTTAGGATTGCCGAACAAACTTGAATTTACTTTTGATGGAATAACTTCAGCACCTGATGATACAATAATATTTTCATCTATGCTCGAAGTTAGTTGGGTTTCAAGTCTATATAAATGAGAAGTTGAAACATTAGCAGGAGCGCCATTGTCAATAAAATTATTACGATAATAATTTCCTTTCAGATACAAAATGGAATTTTTGTCGAGAATATTTTTATATGCTAAACCAAACAAATATCTGTTGGTTTCTATTCTGTTAGTTGTTACAAATTCAGAATTAACTAAAGCATTTCTGGAATCTTTCCAGTACAGAAAACTTCCGCCTTTTTTATTGAATGTATTAGCAAGAAAAGTTATATCAGAAGATTGATTTAATTTATAATTCATTTTCAAAAAACCGATGTATTTTTTTGAAAAGTCGTCTCTTCTGTAACTTAAATCTTCCAACCTTGTAAAGGATATATTAAAACCTAAATCGCCGAAGGTATTAGAATGTGAGAATGTTAATCCATTAAAAGGTCTATATTTCCCCGACCAATCCCATTCTTTATAATGAGGTTTATCATAAAAACCATAGAAGGTATTAACCATCGTTCTTGGAAATTTTGAAATCTCTTTGGTGATCGCATTAACAACTCCGCCAATTGCTGAAGAGCCGTAGAGAGAACTTGCTGCACCTTTAATAATTTCAACTCGTTGAATTTCAGTAGTTGGAATCATCTCCCAAACAATCTCACCAGTATCACCAGTATAAAATGGCAAACCATCAATAGTAACGAGTGCCCTTGCTCCAACACCTCTGCTATATCCACTTGAACCTCTAATACTGATTTGATCTTCAGTCATTGTAACTCCCGGAACATATCTCATTGCAAGTTCAAGATTTCGAAAATTTCTTTCTGTTAAAAAAGAACCTTGAATGATTTCAGCACTAACAGGAAGTTCAGATTTTTTCTGTTCATACTTTCCTGCTGTTACAAGAATTTCATCCGTCTTAATCGGTTCAGAATACAAAATAACATTTAAGGTAATTGATTTATTTGCAACTGTAACTTTTAATTTTTTCTTGGCGTAGCCAATAGCAGAAAATTCAATCTCATAATTTCCGGGGGATAAATTTTTAATTTCATATTTTCCTTTCTCATCTGTTGCATCTCCTTTAGATAAATTGGACAGAACAATATTAACCCCTGGAATTGGATTAAATTCACTATCTGTAACTCTACCTGATATATTGAATGACTGACAATAAAGCTTAGCTGATAAAAACAGAATAAAAACTAATATGAATTTTATCATAAACTATCCACCCGGTGGTTGAGTTGGTAATCTATTGAAGTCAACTCTGATATTGACATTTCTTGTAATTTTATTTGGCTCAATTCTCAAAATTCCTGGTTTTGAAGTATCATTATTAACATAATAAACACCACTTACAAACCAATCTTTTCTTGCAAGCGATAATTCTTCTGTTGTTTGATGAGCCACTGCTACATAAGCATAATCTCCCGGTTCAAATGGTCCCGGTGAAACAGGGATAACAGCGCTATCAAGTGAGCTGAATTTGTAGGATCGAACGCCAAATGGTATTTCATTGCTAATGAATTTAAGATTAAAAATAACAAAGTCCCAAGGCTGAAGTAATGGATTCTTGAAAATTACAAGATGTGTTCTTCTAATACTATCAGGCCAACTACTTACGAAAAAAATTGTACCTTCAAAACCTGAAACCTCCTGTTGTTCTGGTAGTGGAGCGATTCCTTTATCACAAGAGTAAGACAATATTATTATTAAAAACAAAAGAAATGATTTAAAGATTTTTCTTTTCATCTTGCTTACTTCATTATTATCATTTTTTTTGATGCGATATAATCCCCTGACTTCAATTGATAAAAATAAACTCCTGATGAAAGACCTGAAGCATTAAACGTAATCTGATAATTCCCGGCATCTCTAAACTCATTTACTAAAGTTGTAACTTCGTTTCCAAGAATATCAAATACTTTCAAAGTTTGCCAACTACTCACAGGTGACTGCCAACTAATTACTGTTGTAGGATTGAAAGGATTCGGATAATTCTGATATAACTCAAAATCTGTAACTAAATTGTTAATCTCATTTATACTCAATGGCGGGACTAAAATATCCATCTTCATTCCCGGAATTGTAAAGGAACCAAAACCAACAATGCTCAAATCTATTAGTGTAGAAGGAATAAATGATTTAACAATCCAATTTTGTGGTGCAATCCAAAGTGTATCCATTATACCGAGAATTTTTACAGCTAATGGTGGAATCGGTGGTGGAAATACAAGTAAATAACTTAATCTCCTTTCGATTGTAAATTTTTTACAATTAAAAGTTCCGAGATCAGTGATAATTTGCTGGTCATTAAATCTTTTCCCTAAGATCTGAAATCTCAGAGGCAATGTCAATGTATCTATAGTAAAAGTAGTATCTCTTTGCAAAATGGTATATTGAGAATTAACTGTATTTGTAAATCGGTAATACGACTTCCATCCTTCAAAAGACTTGAAGAAATTAAAAACTCCGCCTGTTGAATCCTGAAAAAACTGACTAATGAAATCAATTAGTAAACCCAATTGATTCATTCCCAAATATTCAAAACCTGTATTCTGTTCAAAACTATATAAGATTGTGTCGAGGAAGGGTTCTTCATAAAGAAATGGATCATCACCTGCTTTAGTTAAAACAACTTTTGCACTTTTATTATAAATGTCAGAAGTAGTAGCAAATGAATCAACTCTAAAAGAGGTCAAACTATCTATTGGATTATTAAGCGTATCCAAGGGAGTCATTTTGTAATGCCAAACATAACCCTCATTTCCCGGAAAATATGAACTTGCCAATTGAGAAAATCCTTTGAATGAAAATATTAGTAGAAGAAAGACTAGAATATTTTTCATAAAATTCTATCCTTAATTAAAAAGATGATTTACTAATTACTATTTTTATTTTACCTGTAAAATTATCATAAATAAGTCTAATTTTACTTGGAATACCTTGATTGATTCTTTGTCTGACATCAATGTCACTGATTTCAATGATTGATGAATATAAAATTCTATTATCAGAACTAATTATTCGGAGAGTGCAAGTACCACTCTGTTTATCATTAACCTTCAATAAAATGCTATTGACCTCTGAGCTAAAATTTGCATCAAAATTCATTTCGGTTGTAAGTTTATCAGCATTAATAGCAACATTGAAATAATTTTCTTTTCCTTCTCTTACAGGAATATTTTTATTGCCGGCAGGATTGTTCGGCTCAATTATATCAACTCTGCAGCTGATGTTAATCAACAATAGGTAGATTGATACAGAAGAAATAAATAGTATTCTTTTCATTCATTAAAGCTTCTTTAAATTCTCACTTAGCCCAATCTGGGAAAATGCTCAGATCGAAAATAATGTTTCCTAAAAAGTAAACTATCAGTGAAATAACAATTGTACTCAATAAATTTAATAAAAATCCTGTTTTTACCATATCAATAATTTTTAACTTATTACTAGAAAAAACTATAGTGTTCGGAGGAGTACCAACTGGTAACATAAATGCCATTGACGCTGCAAGAGTAGCTGGTATCATCAAAAGAAAAGGATGATAGTTAAGTGAAATAGCAATTGAAGATAAAACTGGTAAAATCATTTGAGTAACAGCTGTGTTCGAAGTGAATTCTGTTAGAAAATTAATCGTAATTGAAATAATAAAAATCAGGAAAATTATATCAATATGACCAAAGTTTTTCAATTTCGACCCAATAAAAGTTGATAATCCACTTTCAGTAAAAGCAGTAGCCAATGCAAATCCACCACCAAAAAGTAGAATTACACTCCACGGTACTTTTTCAATTGCATTTATTGATAAAATTCTTTTTGTATCAATTATATTTTTACTCTTAGCTGGAATTAAAAACAATATCAAAGCAGAGAAAATCGCGACTGTGCTGTCATCAACATAATTCTGCAAGTTAAGAAGGTTTGACCAACCAGTAAGCTTTATAAAACCCATTTCAATATTAGTTCTTGTTATCCACAGAATCACAGTCATCAGAAAAACTGCTGCAACGACTTTTTCTTCATAACTCATAGGACCTAATTTTTTATATTCTGAAAGGATTAAATTCCTATCCGATAATTGTTGAATATTTGATTCGATTTTGTTCAGCTTAAATAAAAATCTAATCACAATGCAAGCTAAAAGTAAGATTAAAATCGAAATTGGTAAAGCCATCATCATCCAGTCAACAAAATTAACTTGAGGAGAAGCAGGAAAAGAAATTTTAACAACTCTTAAAAAAACAAGATTAGGTTGAGTCCCAACCAAAGTTGCTATTCCTCCAATTGAACAAGAGTAAGCAATACCTAATAATAATGCTTTCGAAAGATTAACATTTTCTTCCGATGATTCGGAAAATTGTTTCATTACAGCAAAAGCAACCGGAAGCATCATCAATGCAGTGGCTGTATTAGATATCCACATTGATAAAAATGCAGAAGCAACCATGAATCCTAAAAGCAATCTTGAAGGTTTTGTTCCAAAGAATAAAATTATTTTAAGTGCTATCCTTTTATGCAAATTCCAAGATTCAATAGCAATTGCGATTAAAAATCCACCAAGGAATAAAAATATTATAGAGTTAATATATGAGTCAGAAATTTTCGATGCTGATAAAATCCCTGACAAAGGAAAAACAACTAATGGAATTAAAGAAGTAACATACAAAGGAATAGCCTCTGTCATCCACCAGAAAGCCATTAGAATTGCAACTGCAGCAGTAATTGTGATTCGATAATTTCCAAGATCAATCAATAAGATAAATAAAGTGAATAAAGCAATTCCAATTAGTATAAAAGCATTAGAGAATCTATTCATATATTTGAATAATTTTTGATTTAAGTTAGTAATAGATTATTGAATTAACAATTTTATAAAGATTGATGTTAGTTACTATATCCAATTTTCCGAAAGATATTTGAGTGTGATAGTATATATTTGAATTCAAAATAAATTATGTCAAAGTTCAATCAAAAATACGAACCAGTAATCGGATTAGAAGTACACGCACAACTTCTTACTGAAACGAAGCTTTTTTGCGGATGTTCAACAAAGTTTGGAAATAAACCAAATACTAATGTTTGTCCTGTTTGTCTTGGACATCCTGGTGTATTGCCAGTTCTGAATAAAAGAGCTGTCGAATTTGCAGTGATGATGGGAATTGCAACTAATTGTAACATAAACCGGCATTCAATCTTCGCAAGGAAAAATTATTTTTATCCTGATTTGCCGAAAGGTTATCAAATTTCTCAGTACGAAGAACCTCTTTGTGAGAATGGATTTTTGAAAATCACAACTAAAGATGGTGTTCAAAAGAATATAAGAATTAAAAGAATTCATTTAGAAGAAGATGCCGGAAAATCAATTCACGATAAATCAGATACAACCTTAATTGATGTTAACCGTTGTGGTGTCCCATTGATTGAAATTGTAACTGAGCCGGATATTTCTTCACCGGAAGAAGCTTATTTGTATTTAACGAAAATAAAACAAATCGTGCAGTATTTAGAAATTTGTGACGGGAATATGGAAGAAGGCTCGTTAAGATGTGATGCAAATATTTCCGTTCGATTAAAAGGTGATAATAATCTCGGTGTTAAAACTGAAATTAAAAATATGAACTCATTCAGAAATGTTGAAAAAGCTCTTGAGTATGAAATAAGCAGACAAATTGATGCATTAGAAGATGGTGAAGAAATTATTCAACAAACACTTTTATGGAATGCTGATTTGGAGCATGCTTATCCAATGAGAACTAAAGAAGAAGAGCACGATTACAGATATTTCCCCGACCCCGATCTCATTCCCTTATTCATAAATGATGAATGGTACAATAAGATCAATCATTCAATTCCTGAATTACCTGATGCTCGGTCAAATCGATTTATTGAATCATATTCATTGCCTAAATATGACGCAGAAATTCTTACGCAGGAAAAAGATATAGCTGAGTATTACGAAATGGTTGCTAAAAATTCAAGAGACTATAAATCTGCAAGTAATTGGATAATGGTTGATGTAATGTCGGTTCTGAATTCAAAAAATATTTCAATTAAAGAATTCACCATTCAACCAGAAAATTTATCGAAACTAATAAATTTAATTTCTGATGGAGTAATTAGTAGTAAAATTGCAAAAGAAGTTTTTCAAATTATGCTTGAGAGCAATCAAGATCCTGAAATTATTGTGAAAGAAAAGAATTTAATTCAGATTTCAGATGAAAAAACTATCTTAGAAATTGTTAAAAAGGTTATTGAAAAAAATCCTGATCAACTAAATGAATATCTTTCTGGAAAAGAAAAGGTTGTTGGATTTTTTGTTGGTCAGATTATGAAATTAACTCAAGGAAAAGCAAATCCTCAAATGGTGAACAAAATTTTAATCGAGGAATTGAATAACAAAAAAAATAAAATATAGGAGATTATTAATTGTTAGAAGGTTCAAATTTCAGAGAAACTTTAAAGAAGAAAATATACAACTACTTTCATCCTCAAGAGAAAGAAGATAAGAATAAACCACCAATCAAAAGATTTTTAGAATTCATTAAACAATTGTTTTATGCCGGCATTGCAGCATTTTTTATAATTACATTTATAATTCAAAACACAAGAATTCCTACTGGTTCAATGGAAGATACGATTCTGGTTGGAGATTTCGTTATAGTTAATAAATTCATTTACGGTTCAAGCTCACCGAGGTACATACCTTTTACTGAAATTGCTTTACCTTATTTTACTTTACCGGCAATTAAGGAGCCAAAACCCGGTGACGTTGTAGTATTTGAGTATCCCGGCGACAGAGATCAGCTTGAGCCTTTTGAAAAAGGAATAAATTATGTAAAAAGATGCATCGGATTACCCGGCGACACAATTGAAATAATAGATAAAGTCGTTTTTGTTAATGGAAAAGAGTTCTGGCGTCCTCCTTTCATAAAATATTACCGAGGATTTTCCAATGCAGGATTAAGACCACTGCCAAAAGGTTTTCCTGAACCCAGAATTTTTCCAAAAGGAAAGCCCTGGAATGAAGATAATTACGGTCCTTTAGTTGTTCCTAAAAAAGGTATGACCATTGAATTAAACATTGATAATGTAGAAGAATGGCGAACTTTGATTGATAGAGAATTCGGTGAAAGAGTTGTTGAAATTCGCGGAAATGATATTTACATAAATAATGAAAAAGTTAATTCTTACACCTTTAAGAAAGACTATTATTTTATGATGGGAGATAATCGTGATGATAGTCTGGATAGCAGATTCTGGGGATTTGTTTCTCGTGATGCTGTTATAGGTGAAGCATTTATAATCCTGTTTTCTTGGGATAGAAATATTCCTTTTTCAGATTTTTTCAGACTTCTTGGCTCAATCAGAACTGATAGAATTTTAAAGTTGATTCATTAAAAATTATTTAGTCAAAAAGAAATGAGAGGTTTCGTTTAATCCCTTTTAATTTACTTCTTCTGATTGGCGAGTTTTTATATTTGGAATTGAATTCCTCTTCATTCATTTTCTGAATTTCCTTGTAATTAAGAAATTTGTTTTCTGCACCAAATTCGGGTAAGGGAGATTCTTCGCTAAACCTAATGTTCCATGGACAAACGTCCTGACAAATGTCGCATCCAAAAGCCCAATTATCAAACTTACCTTTAAGTTGATCTGAGATAACATCTTTATTTTCAATGGTTTGATATGATATACATTTATTTGAATCAACCACATAAGGAACTATTATTGCATTAGTGGGACAAGCTTCAATACAAGCATTGCACGAACCACAAAAATCCTCAATCTGATTTGAATATTCGAACTCATAATTACAAAGAATATTAGCTATAAAAAACCAACTACCAATATTTCTATTTATAATATTTGTATTTTTACCCATCCATCCGAGTCCTGCTCTAACAGCCCAAACTTTATCCATCACCGGACCTGTATCAACATAAGATATGGAGATAAATTCTTTGTCAATTTCTTTTAATCTAATTTCTAATTTTCGAAGCATTTCTTTTATTACTTTATGATAATCTTTTCCCCATGCATATCTCGAAACTTTACCCGATTTGGAAGGAATATCAGAATAGTTGTCATCTTTGTAATAGTTTAGTCCGAGTGAAATGATACTTTTAACTTCGGGAAGAATCTTTCTTAAATCTTTTTTCTTGTCAATATTCTTGGTCATATAATCCATTCCAGCTTGGAATTTATTTCTCAACCAGTTCTCATATAAAAGAATTTCGTCGCTGAGAATGTCAGCTTTTGCAAATCCCACTAAATCAAAACCAAAATCTTTGGCTAATTTAACAACTAATTCGTTATTTATTTTTTTCAAGTTTACCAATTAATTTTTGATTTACTGACATCAACAAAAACTTTGTTGTCTATAATTTTTACAGGAAATGACTTCAATCCATTGTATCCATTTTCTTTTTTCCCATCCGATAAACGAAATTTCCATCCGTGAGCTGGACAGACGACATATTCTTCTTCGATAATTCCATCATAAATAATTGCAGAATGCTGATGTGGACAGATGTTACTTAAAGCATAAACTTTTCCATTAACCATAAATATGGCAATCTCCTCATCATCAATTATAAATCTTTTGCCTTTACCTTCAGAAAGGTCACTTATTTTACAAACTTCTTCCAAATAAAACTCTAAAATTTTAATTAAAATTTCTATTAAGTTTAAAATAAAAAAAGGGCATTTATTTTATGCCCTTTTGCCCCATTAAACCCCCAATTAACCAATTAACCAACAAAAAAAGGAAGTTATTATGAAATTAAATTTTTACAACAGCTTCATTAGGACAGCTTGCTACGCACTGAGGTTCATCGTAATAACCCACACATTCAGTGCATTTATCCGGAACAATATATGTAAATTCTTCAGAATAGAAACCAGTTGCTCCTGAAGGAGCTGCATCTCCTTCACCATATACTTGTCCGTTTAGTTCCCAATTAGTGCCAGCTTCATAAATTGCATCGTTTGGGCATTCTGAAACACAAGCACCACAGTTGATACATTCTTCTGTTATTTTGTAAGCCATTTTTTCTCCAATAATTATTTGTGCTTACAAATATTAACCACTTTAATGCCAAAAAATGTATTGAAAATAATTAGAAGATTGAAATTTGTTAAAAATGTTTCTCAAGAATGGAATTTTGAGATTTATGTTTTTCTAAAAATAAAAAAGGCTATCAAAAGAATTTATTTTGAATGAATAAATCTTTTAGATAGCCATGTGAAATGAATAATTATCTGCCTAAACTATCAAGATATTCTTTTTTCTTTAATAGTGTTTCTTTATCCTCAACGTGTTTTGGATCGGGAACACAGCAATCAACAGGACAAACTGCAGCACATTGAGGTTCATCGTGGAAACCGACACATTCAGTGCACTTATCCGGCACTATGTAAAAGAAATCGTTTGAAAAAAATCCTGTTGCTCCTGATGGTGCAGGATCGCCTTCGCCATAACTCTGACCATTTAATTCCCACTCTACACCACCTTCATAAATTGCAGTATTTGGGCATTCTGGCAAACAAGCACCACAATTGATGCATTCTTCGGTTATCATTATTGCCATATTTCACTCTCTATTTTGTTCTAAAAAAAGAATTATAATTACGAGTATATTTTATAAAATAAATTAAATTTTAACAAGTAATTTTTAGGTAAATTTTTACCACTGACCACTTGCTCCGCCTCCACCAGACATACCACCACCACCTGAAAAACCTCCGCCGCCAAAACTTCCTCCGCCAAATCCGCCAAATCCGCCTCCAAATCCACCCCATGGTGTCCTGTATATACCTGTGTGTCTTCCAATTCTAAATGTTCTGTTTGCTCTCCTAAATATGTTTGAAAAAAATATAATGAAAATCAAAATGATCAGAATTGCCCAAGGACTAAGATTGTTATTATCTTTACTTGAATTTTGTTTCGAATACTCTCCCTGAATAGCTTGAAAAATTGCATTAATTCCTGAGTCTATTCCTTCGTAATATTTCTCTTCTTTGAAAAAAGGAATTATTTCATTTCTTATTATTGAAGAACTTGTAGCATCGGTTAATCTTGATTCAAGTCCATAACCAACTTCAATTCTAATTTTTTTGTCTTCTTTGGAAATTAAAATTAAGACCCCATTATCATTCTTCTTCGTACCAATTCGATTGAATTTGAAAATCTCATTAGCTAATTCTTCAATAGAATTACCTTCAAGTGAAGAGATAATGAGAACCACTATTTGATTAGTAGTTGAATCCTGATATGCTTTTAATCTACTGTTAAGTTCGACTAATTCGCTTTTCTTCAAAGTGCCTGTGAAATCATTCGCCCAATTATCAAGTTTTTGAATATTTTGGGCAATCAATGAAAATGATAACGATAAAACAAAAATTAAAACTTTAATCATTATCAAAATTCAACTTTGGGTGGAACCTCTGCTCCAGGTGTTGCTGAAAAATATTGTTTTTCTCCGAATCCAAAAATTGATGCAAGAATAGTTGCAGGAAATCGTTTGATGGCAACATTGTATTCCTGAACAGTTTCATTGAATCGTTTTCTTTCAACAGAAATTCTGTTTTCAGTTCCTTCTAATTGTGCTTGTAATTGAAGGAAATTTTCATTTGCTTTTAATTCGGGGTAATTTTCTACGACTGCAAGTAGTCTTGAGAGCGCACTGCTTAATTCTCCTTGCACTGCCTGAAATTTCTGAAATGACTGAGCATCATTCAATACTTCCGGAGTAACATTAAATTGACCAACTCTTGAACGGGCTTCAACAACATCTGTAAGAACTTGCTTTTCAAAATTGGCGTAACCTTTAACGGTATTTACAAGATTAGGAATCAAATCAGCGCGCCTTTGATATTGGTTTTCAACCTGTGACCATTGCTTTACAACATTCTGTTCGCTTGTTATAAGATTATTATAAACACCAACTCCCCAGATTACAAGTATTACGAAGAAAACCAAAACCACTGCAATAAACGCAATGAAAATGGTAAGTGCCTTATTTTTCATATAAGACCTCAAATTGTGATTTAAATCAACTATTGCTTAAAACCTAGTACTAAAATAACAAATAAATTATGTTTTACTAAAAGTTTTTATGGAATTTCTTCATTAACGTTTGAATAGATTAATTTCAATGACTGATTAAATATTTCCTGATTTTTTTGAATAGCAAATTTTTCAGCATTTTCAATATTTCCTTTGTAGAATCTGAGCCAAAGAAAATTCGAAATAATAATTCCATCAAATAGTCTTTCATTTGCAAATGCATTTATTGTCAGATAGCCTGATAATAAATTCCAAACAAATGAGCCCAAACCATTCAAATAGTTCCCTGTATAAAATTGTCCTGCACCCGGAAGAAACATAGACAAGATTTTAGACTTCTGAACAGAATATGTTTTATCCAAAACTTTCTTGGTGATCTTTGCAAGTTCTTCTTTGTTTAGTTCATTGAAAACTTCATAAGCTTTTTGATATTCCATTTCGAAATAAAAAGTCCAGCCACGCCAATATTTTATTTCATCAAAAAATTCAGAGAATGAAGAGTCATTCTCCAAGTCGTCAAGAATTCTGTGAGCATTCTTAGTTTTTTTCTCCAAGATATTTAAGCGACAGATATTGATTTTTGAATCGAAAATTTCTCGATATGATTTTGCAGCAATTAAAGCAAGTGAGAAGTAATTGTACGAGTCTTCAAATTTCCCACCATATTTGTAACATTTAGCTATTTGATTATAAGAGTAAAATTGCAAAGAATTTTCTTTATCAAAAAAAATTAATCTTTTATACTCTTTTATTGCATCAAAATAGTCTTGAGAGTGAAATAGTGAATCAGCGTATTCAGACTGTTTAATTAAATCACTCTGTGAATAAATAAAATTGTAAAAGATAATTAGTAGAAGAAATAGAAATTTATTCACAAAATTTCACCTGTTGTATAAAGTAATTTTTTTGTTTCAGATATTCATTAGCTGCTGAATATACTTTCTCATAGTAATCTTGATTATATCTTTTAGCAGAGATAATCGAACCATAAATGTTCCCTAAATAAAATCCTAATGCTGTTAATGAAAATAAATAACCACGAAACTGATGTGAATTATTAAAATTCTCATATCCTAAGAATGAAAATATTCCTGTAATTAGCAAAGAAGTCAGACCATCAGAATAGTCTTTGGTATAGAGTTTACCTAATCCGGGAATGATTGATAATATCCCGGCAACAGTAGGTGATTTATGATCTGGATATTTCTTTTTAATGACTAATTCATTTATAAATAATCTGTCTGAATTATCAAAAATAGATAGCTGTTCGTTGGACGGGAATTTATTTTCATAAATAATCAAAGATGACAGTAAAAGTTTTTGCGAACCTGTTATATCCAAATCTGAATTTAATTGCACATTTTTCTTTAAAGATTCAAAGTCTTGATTAAGAAAAAGATTGAAAGATTTATAGTTTACTGCCAAAGACTTTAATGAAGAGTTTTTATCTATCGTATCGAAATATCTATCAGAAAGTTTTCTTTCTCCAATTTGTAAATAAGAAAATCCAATTTTGAATAAAATTGTATCAGAAATAAAAGAAGAATCAAGTCTATTGTATTCTTCAATTGCTCTTAAGTAATCACTCTCACAAAATAAATGGTCGGCAAAAAGTTTGATGTTTTCAGGAGCATGATAATAATTATTTTGAGAATAAGAGAAACTGAGTGGAATAATCAACCAGTAAATTATTCTTAACATTTGATTTAATGTTGGAAAGAATTCGAATTAAAGAAAATATATTCTGAAGGTGGATCGAAAAATCTGTTATTGACGATTTTGTATTTTCCACTTGAAAAAATATTTGAATCCCTTGTAAGCCGATCAAAAAACAATAAAATTGAATTGAATGAATTAGTCAATCGCATAGACTCTGCCAAAAACTCTGAACAGGAAGGATTAAATCTGCAGTTATCACCATCAAAATCCGAAATTGTTATTTTATAAAATTTAACAAAAGTTTTTGCAAAGTTTTCGGAACTGTTATCGTTTTTAGATATTACCGTAGATTCAATCCTTCGGATATTATCATCATAGTTTATCAAATAATAATTATCTAACCTTTCCCATCTTACCCAATCTGTTTGAGCAGAAAGATGAGAAAACGAAACGATGATAAAAAAAATCACAGATATAAAATTATTTTTGATCAAGTAAAGATCTCGCAATTACAATTCTTTGAATCTCAGAAGTGCCTTCGTAGATTTCAGTAATCTTAGCATCTCTCAAATATCTTTCGACTAAATATTCTCTCACATAGCCATATCCACCGTGAATTTGAATAGCTTCCAACGCACATTCGACTGCAATTTTTGAAGCGTACAATTTTGCCATCGCTGCTTCTTTTACATAAGACTTTCCAGCGTCTTTGAGAGCAGCAGCTTTTAGAGTAAGTAATTTTGCAGCATCAATTTTAACAGCCATATCAGCTAACTTAAATTGTATTGCCTGAAACGATGAAATGACTGAACCAAATGCCTTTCTTTCTTTCGAATATTTAATTGAAGCTTCAAGAGATGCTTCAGCTATTCCGATAGCCTGAGAAGCAATTCCTATTCTTCCTCCGTTCAGTGTGTTCATTGCAAAGTTGAAACCTTTTCCTTCTTCCCAAACAATATTTTCTTTTGGTACTTTACAATTCTCAAAAGTAAGTGAACAAGTATCAGAACTTCTGATTCCTAATTTATCTTCTTTAACTCCGTGTCCGAATCCTTCAGTACCTTTCTCAACAATAAAAGTTGTAATTCCTTTATGACCTTTTTCTTTATCAGTTGTTGCCATTACGAGATAATAATCAGCATTTATTCCGTTAGTTATCCAATTTTTTATTCCATTCAAACGGAAATAATCACCATCTCTGTCTGCAGTAGTTTTTTGTTTTGTTGCATCACTTCCGGCTTCAGGTTCAGAGAGAGCGAAAGCTCCAAGTTTCTCCCCTTTTGCAAGTGGCACTAAATATTTTTGTTTGATATAATCTGTTCCATACTTTTCCAAACCATGGCAAACCAAAGAATTGTTTACAGACATTATCACACCAACACTTGCATCAACTTTGGAAATTTCGATCATTGCCAAAACGTAACTTATGGTATCTAATCCGGCACCTCCATATTCAGGTGAAACCATCATCCCCATAAATCCTAAATCACCAAGTTTTTTAATTATATCATAAGGGAATTCTGCTTTGATATCTCTTTCAACAGCTGAGGGAGCAATTTCGCTCAATGCAAAATCTTTTGCAGTCTGTTGAATCATTAATTGTTCTTCGGTGAAATTAAAGTCCATTATTACCTCTTGAAATAATTAGTTAGAATATTTCTTTGACAAAAATAAAAATAAAATTTTCATTATCCACCAAAACATATTTGATAGGATAAGCATTTATTATATTTTTGTTCTGTCGTTGGCAAACAAAGTTATGCAAGAGAAATTAGCCGAAACAGAAAATATTACAAAAACAGTTCTTAAAGGATTAACTTTAAGAGAGCTGAGAGATTTTTTTGAAGCTGCTGGGGAAAAACGTTTCAGAGGCGAGCAGATATTTGAATGGATTTATGGACATATGGTTGATGATTTTGATTCGATGGATAATATTCCGAAATATCTCAGAAAAAAGCTTAAAGAATTTTGTGAAATAATCACACTAAAATTTCATTCAGTTGAAGAATCTCCTTCAACAGGAACAAGAAAATTCATATTCGAAACAAAAGATAATTACAAAATCGAATCTGTAATAATTCCTGAGGCAAAGAGAACTACTTTATGTATCTCAACTCAGGTTGGTTGCCCTCTTGATTGTAAATTTTGTGCTACAGGATTGATGGGTTACAGAAGAAACCTTACTGCCGGAGAAATTTTCGACCAATTCCTTTTATCTTCAAAATTATACACTGTGAAACCAATTACTAATATTGTTTATATGGGAATGGGAGAGCCTTTATTAAACTTTCAGAATACTTTGAAATCTTTGGAAATATTTGCTGAAGAAAAGACAAGAGGAATCAGCTTAAAGAAAATTACTGTTTCTACTGCAGGCATTCCACCCAAAATCATAGAGCTTGCAAATTCTAAAATCAAACCAAAACTTGCATTTTCTCTGCATTCATTATTTGATGAAACAAGAAGCAAGTTAATGCCAATTAATAAAAAATATTCTATAGCTGAAAATCTTGAAGCAATCAGATATTATGTTAATCAAACTAATACAAGAATAACTTTTGAATATGTTATGTTCAAAGATTTAAATGATCGCGAGGATGATTTTTATTCTTTGGTAAGACTTTGTAAATCATTTCCGTGCAAACTCAATATTATTCCATTCAACTCAATATCACATATGCTTCCCACAGGAATTTCTGCAGAACTAAAACCTTCTCCTAAACTTAGATTAGATGAATTCGTAAAAAGATTAAGAGAAAAAGATATAACTGTAACCGTACGTTATACACAGGGAAGTGATATAGCCGCAGCTTGTGGACAATTGGCTTATAAATTTGAAAAGAATTAATGCGAAAGCTCACTCACGACGAAATTTCACTCAACAGAGCAAACCTTAATGAAATCCATTTGGTAAAAAAATTACCTGTTTATGTTGTGCTCCATAATATCCGAAGTAACTATAATGTTGGATCAATTTTCAGAACTTCAGATGGAGCGATGATAGAAAAACTTTTTTTATGCGGTTATACTCCTCATCCACCGAAAAAAGAGATTTTAAAAACAGCTCTCGGTTCAACGCAAAGTGTTGCTTGGGAATATGTCAAAGACGCAAGAGAAGTTTTGAAAAGCTTTAAAGAAAAAAATATTAAAGTAGTTGCTTTGGAGTTGACTGATTCAAGTATGCCATATTATGAACTGAAAAGTGATGACTTTCCAATTTGTTTAGTTGTAGGAAATGAAATCTCTGGTGTTTCGCAGGATTTATTAGATCTGTGTGATTATGCAATTGAAATTCCTCAGTACGGAATTAAACAATCACTAAATGTTTCAGTGGCTTATGGAATATCTATTTTTAGACTCAGAGAAATATTCGATAAAAGATGAATCTTTAAACAGCCGCAGTAAAAAACTCCTCGCCATTTTCTTTGGTGTGAATCATTAAAAGGTTTGCTCGCACCATTTTAACCAATGTACGTGATGCTCTTCTTTCAGATATGTTCACAAGTTTACTCAATTCTTTAACTGATATTTTTTCTTTGTGCTTCAGGTATTCGAAAACTAACTTTTCATTTTGTCCGATTGAGTATTTAATCAATGCTTTATTTGAACTATTAGCTCTTAAAATTCTTATCATCTCTTTACTCGCCTGAACACTCTTGTCATTAACACGAATTGTAACAACTGAATTATTTAAATCCAACTCATTCTTGTAATCTTGCAAACGATGCGGTTTTTTTTCTGATTCCGGAATCGAAACAACTACAATCTCCTTTCCCTTAAATTCGATGAAGTCAATGCTAATTTCTAATGGAGGGACACAAAATTCTTTTGCAGTTTGTCTAACTAAATCTGCAATTTCTTTTTCACTTTCAACACCAATAATTTCTTTGTCATCATCAATACCAAATATCAAATAACCACCTTTTGTATTTGCAAATGCAATCATTTCTTTGGCTATTTTTTCTTCTGAGGAAAATTTCAGTTTGAATTCGCATTGAAGATTTTCACCTTCTTCAATTAACTCTTTAAGTTCACGATAGTTCATAATCTATCTTTATTGAAATTAAGATTATTACCTTCTATGCTTTCGTGGATTCCATAACCTCTCAAGTTTTTTCTTTGGAGTTATGGTGAAAAGTTGTTGATTTTCAATTTCTTTTTCAGTGATCTCTAATTGCTCTTCTTCCTGAATCGGTTTTACATCTTCTTCATTCAGTCCAAGAAATGCAGGATTTAACTCTTCTTCAACTTTAACGACTTTGTTTGCAGCCTCTTCCATTTCTTTTTTAATTCGAGCTTTTTCTTGCTTGTAAACTGTAATTTTCATAGCAATCAATCGAACAAATTCTGAGTTCGGATATTTAGATATTAAACTGTCGTAAACAGTAACAGCAGAATCTGATAGCTTTAAATCATTCTCCAAAATAAATCCGGCAGCATACAAAGCCTTATCAGCAAACTTTGATTGAGGAAATTTTTCGGGAATATTTATAAATGTTTTTATTGCTGTTTTGTAATCTCCACTTTTAATATAATTCTCGGCAGTAAGATACATTTCTTTCCCAGGATCGAAAGTAAAATCTATAAGTGGAAGACCTAATTTATGTGCAGCACTATTAGCAATTGTGAGATGTTTATAATCGTTGTAAATTTTTAGAAAAATACTATCCGCTTTTGGTTTTTCATTTTTTGTCAAATAAAATGATCCTAAAGCAAATAAAGCATCGGGATAATATTTAGTGCTATCAAAATTCTCAACAATCTCGTAATACAATTTGTATGCAGAATCAGGAATTTCGATCTCGGTAAAAAAAAGATTACCAAGTTCGAGTCTGTTTTTGGCTATTTGCTCCTTTAATTCGTTCAGAGGTATTTTCGGTAAAGTGGGCGGATTTTTTTTGAACGCTAATGAATCAACGGGAATAATACCCTTAAAATCAGAAATAAGGTTTTTGTTATCCTTAGCTGGTAAAAGTCTGTTTCTTCTTTCGGACAAAACAATATTTAGTTCGTGCGGCTCTAAAAAAATTCCCTCGGACTTTAAACTGTCTGCAACCTTTACACTGTCCCTGAATAATGCTTTTACTAATAAAATGTTTATAATCGAATCAGGTTCTAATCTGACAAACGCTTTATTTAAACTATCAGAAAGTTTTATACTATCCTGAACGAAAATTGAATCACGAAGATTAATGTAATTGATAGTAACTTTTTTTTCATTTGCTTCATTTATGCTGTTCCAAATATCAGATAATTCTTTTTTCTCAAAATACTCTTTAACAATCTGCAATGAGTCCAGAACATATTCAATAGAGTCTTGTTTGAAAATTTCAGGATTTAATGCATAGAATAATTGCCTGTCATAAATGTCAATATTTTTTCTCAATCTGACATAAGAATTGAATAAAGAATTTTTTTCAATAATCTCCGTCTGATACTCCTTAGGAGGATTATTCAGTTGAGCGCGACTATAATAAAATGCAGCACTATCAAAATTTCCTAACTCAAATTCGTATAATTTTCCAATTTCATAAACAGCAAGTGCAGCAAATGGTGAATTTTTATATGCAGTATCAACTTTTACGAAACTCTCAAGCGCTTCTTCATATCTGCCAAGAATTACATAGGCTTTACCAATTTCCAATTCAATTTGTGCAAGTGATTCTAAAAATTTATCCTTGGTTTTGATGTTTTGCAGGAACTCTAAAGATTTTTCAACTTCATTATTCAATCGAAGTGAAGAAGCGTAATTTAATGTAGCTTTTATTTCATTATTAAAATCAGATGTATACTCAATTGCTAAAAGATAACTATCAACTGCACCTGAATAATTTTCCTGAATTGTATAAAGATTGCCAAGTTCAAGATAGACTAATGCAAGTAATTCATCATCCGACACATATTTAATAAAACGATTTAATAATTCAATCGAAGAATTAAAGTCTTCAATAGATTTGAAATATTTAATTTCTTCAACGAATGCTTGCTCAATTATTTCATCATAATCTTTAACAATAGCAGTTGCTCCAGTGGTTCGAAGCAAATTGAGTCCAGTAGTAAAATTCCTCATTTGTATTTCACATTTTGCAATCCACAATTCAGCTTCTAATTTTACTTTTTCAGAAATATCTGTACTTAATAATTCTTCAAATTTCCTTTTTGCTTTCTGATAGTTTGCCTGATAATAAAATGCTTTACCTAAAATTAGAAGTGCATCATCAACGAATGAAGAATTTTTATTAAACTGAAGAAGATCTGAACATTTATCAACAAGTTTGGTCAGATTTGTTCTTGAATTACCTGATAAGACCAATGGTTCATTTGAAAAGATATTTTTTCTTTGGGAAGCAATGTCTTCTTCGATACTGCTATAAAGTTGTTTGATGTTATACCATCGATTAAAATAAGTCGTAAAATTCTCCCAAACTGAACATCCGTTGAAAAGAAAAAGTAGAGAAACAATAATTAGATATTTACTTACTTTGAATTTCATAACTAAAGCTATCAAAAGGTAAGAATCATAAAAAGGTATTTTTTTTACAACGCATAAGGACCAGATTCTTCAGTTCTGATTCTAATCGCCTCCTGAACATCATAAATAAAAATTTTACCATCACCGACCTGCCCGGTCTTTGCGGTTTTGATAATTAAATCTAAAACTTTCTCAACTTTATCATCCTCAATAACAACTTCAATTTTTATTTTGGGAATGAATTCAATATGATATTCACTTCCTCTGAAGGTTTCGGTATGACCTTTCTGCCTTCCGTAACCTCTGACTTCAGAAATTGTCATTCCTTTAATTCCGAAGTCGAGCAAGGCTTCTTTGACTTCATCCAATTTGAATGGACGAATTATCGCTTCTATCTTTTTCATAAAAATATTTCAATTATTTACCGTGACATTGTTTATACTTTTTCCCACTTCCACAAGGGCAGGGATCATTTCTGCCGGTTCTATCTGAGATTCTAACAGGCTGTAGTTTCCCACCTGATGCTTCTCTACTTTGCTTAAGAGTCGGTATTACTAAGCCCAAATTACTTGTGTCTTCTTTAATTTGAGATTGACGGCCAGCGCTTTGTCTTCTCCTTTGCTGAACTTCCTCCCGATTATGAGGAAAAAATTTGAACACAAATGAAACAGTCTCATTTCTGATTGACTGCAGTAAATTCAGGAATAAATTAAATGCTTCGGTTTTGTATTCAACAAGCGGATCTTTTTGTCCATAAGCTCTTAAATTTATACCTTCTTTGACATCATCCATTTCTCGCAAATGTTCTTTCCATTTGGAATCAATTACACTGAGCATCGCAAATCTTTCTAATTGAGCCATCATCTCTGAGCCAATCATTTCTTCTTTTCTATTATAGAAATCTTTTGCAGCTTTAACTATTCTTTCTTTAATTCCATCTTTTCCTAAAGTCTCAAATTCTTCGGGATAAATATTAACATCAACTAAAATATGTTGCAACAAATCTTCTTTTAATGCCTGAACATTTACGTCATCAAAATATTTCTGAACTAATTCATCAACCCATTCTTCAAGTAAGTCAAAAATTTCACTTTTTAATCTATCACCTTGTAATGCTTTTTGTCTGCGAGCATAAATGACAACTCTTTGCTGATTCATAGTATCGTCATATTCGAGTAATCTTTTTCTTATAGCGAAATTATTTTCTTCAACTTTCTTTTGAGCTCTTTCAACAGATTTTGTAATCATCGGATGTTGAATAACTTCACCTTCCTGAATTCCCATTCTCGTCATAATTGATGATATTCTATCGCTACCGAATAATCTCATCAAATCATCTTCGAGTGAAATAAAAAATTTGGAGGTTCCGGGATCTCCTTGTCTTCCTGACCTTCCTCGTAATTGTCTGTCAATTCTTCGTGATTCGTGTCTTTCAGTTCCTAAAATGTAAAGACCACCTCTCTCTCTGACACCTGCACCCAACTTTATATCAGTTCCTCTACCAGCCATATTCGTTGCAATAGTAACTGCTCCCATTTCACCTGCGTGAGCAACTATTTCAGCTTCACGCTGATGCTGTTTTGCATTCAATACATTATGTTGAATTCCTTTTCGTTTGAGCATTCTTGAAAGTGTCTCAGAAACTTCTACTGAGGTGGTTCCAACAAGCACTGGTCTTCCCTGTTTTTTTAATTCTTCAATTTGTTGGATTACTGCATTGTACTTTTCTCTTTTAGTTCTGTAAACTGCATCATCCAAATCTTCTCTGATTACAGGCTTATTCGTTGGAATTACCACAACTTCAAGTTTATAGATTTGATAAAATTCAGCTTCTTCTGTTTCAGCTGTACCTGTCATTCCAGCAAGTTTTTTATACATTCTGAAAAAATTCTGAAGTGTAATTGTGGCAAGAGTCTGAGAGTCTCTTTCGACTTTCACATTTTCTTTTGCTTCTATCGCTTGATGTAATCCATCACTGTAACGTCTTCCGGGTAAAATTCTTCCGGTAAATTCATCTACAATTGCTATTTTTCCATCTTCTGTTACAACATATTCAACATCTTTTTCAAATAGAGTATAGGCTTTCAATAATTGATGAATGGCGTGAATTCGTTCACTTGCTTCCGAATATTTTTTGTAGAGTTCTTCTTTGAGTTTTAATTTTTCTGTCTGAGATAGATTTGGATCATTTTCAAACTTACTTATTTCAGTTCCTAAATCAGGTAACACAAAATAATCTTTCTCTCTTCCAGTTCCTTTGGATAATTCCTCTCTGCCTTTCTCAGTCAAATCAATTGTATTATTTCTTTCATCGATAACGAAAAATAACTCGTCATCGATTATATGCATATTCTTTCCTTTTTCTTTAAGGTATTCTAACTCCGTTTGCTGCATTAGTTTTTTATATTCAGGTTCAGATAAGACTTTTAATAACTTATTATTTTTTGGCAATCCACGAAAAGCACGAAAGAGTAAAATACCAGCCTCCTGCATTTCATTTCTGCTCAATGCAGCTTCAGCATCACCAACAATTTTACCTACTAAACTTTGTTGTAATCTGTAAAGTCTTTCGACTCTCGGTTTCATTTCGCCGAATAAGTGGTCGTCTCTATCAACAGGTCCAGAAATGATAAGTGGGGTTCTCGCTTCATCAATTAAAACAGAATCAACTTCATCAACAATTGCATAAATATGTGCCCGTTGAACCTGATATTCTTTATCAATAGACATGTTATCACGTAAATAATCAAAACCGAATTCGCTATTAGTGCCATAAGTTATATCACAATTGTATTGTATTTTTCTTTGGTGATGATCCATTGTATTAGTGATACATCCAACCGTCAGTCCATGAAATTTAAATATCTCTCCCATCCATTCGCTGTCTCTTTTTGCGAGGTAGTCATTCACAGTAACAAGGTGGACACCTCTTCCGGTTAATGCATTGAGGTATAGTGGTAATGTTGCAACAAGTGTTTTACCTTCGCCTGTCGCCATCTCAGCAATTTTCCCTTGATGCAATACAATTCCACCCAATAGCTGAACATCGTAAGGAATCATTTCCCAAGTGATTTTATGTCCGGCAACAGTCCAGCTTTTTCCTACAAGTCTTTCACAAGTTGATTTTACAACAGCAAAAGCTTGAGGCAAGAGTTCATCAAGAATTTCTCCATATGCTTCATCTAAAGATGATTCAAGTTCATCGAGTTCATCGTATGCAGCTTTTCTGTCAAAATCTTCGTTTGATTGAAGCTTAGTTTTTATTTCGTCTATTTTTGCTCTTAATTCAGCGGTTCTTTCATTAATTAGATTCTTAAATTCAACTGTTTTCTGCTGAAGTTGTGAATCTGTTAATTCCTTGAACTCATTATAATATTTATTTATTTCATCAACTATAGGCCAAAGAAGTTTTATATCTCTTTCTTTTTTATCACCAAAAATTTTTTTCAGAATTTTCAGCATCGTTAAAGTTTCTCCGAATTAATTAAAACTTTTCTATTTCTGTTATAAATATAAAAATAAATGATTTATTTAACCGTAAAATCAATAGGTTATAAATAATTCCTTTTCGTATCAAATTAAGCTTACATTGAAAAGACGTATTGAGATTTAAATAAGTGTAATTTTTTTTATTGTAATTAGAATAAAATTTTGTTCTATTATTTAATTAAAAAGTAAAGATTTGTTATTATTTCTTGACTTAATTATCCATTAAATTTTATTATCTTAATGTTATCTTTGTCAAGCAACTTTAAATATTTTATAAAAATGGAGATAATATGAAAAAATCTAAAAAACTGATTTATGGTTTATTAACATTAGCCATTCTTTTTATGGGATTTCAATGTGCTTCAACAGAAATAACAAGTGCAAAGTTATATATTCAACAAAAAAATTATGATAAAGCAATAGAAGTTCTGCAAAAAGAAGTTCAAAAAAATCCAAAAAGTGATCAAGGTTATTATCTTCTCGGCTATGTTTACTATGAAAAAGGTGACTTTCAGAATATGTTGAAGAATTTCGAACAATCTTTAGCCATTTCGAAAGTGTATGAAAAAGAAATTCGTGATGCAAAAAAATCTGCGTGGATAAATACTTTTAATCGTGGAGTTGCATTCTTTCAGCGAGCAGTTAAGGCTGAAAATATAGATAGCGCAAATGTATTATTTGATAAATCAGTTGCTGATTTCAACTCTGCAACAATAATTGAACCCGATTCTGCTGATGCTTATAAAAATCTTGCATTTGCTTATATGAGTAAAGGTGAAAATGAATCTGCTATTAAACCTCTTGAAAAATTAATCGCTTTAGAAAAATCAAAAGATGGTTACAAATATTTGGGAGAGATCTATTTGGTAACTGGTACCAATTTAAAGAATGAAGGTAAAGACTCTGAAGCAAAAGAATACTTTAATAAATCAATAGAAGTTTTATCTGAAGGAAGAAAAGTCTTCCCCGGAGATGCTGAAATTCTATTATATCTTTCAAACGCCTATATTGGTGCCGACAGAATTTCCGAAGCTATGGAGCAATTCAAAGCTGGGGTTGAATCCCAACCTGAAAACAAATATTATAGATATAACTACGGAGTACTTCTTCTTGGAGCAGAAAAATTCCAAGAAGCAGAAAAACAATTTAAAAAAGCAATTGAATTAGACCCTGAATATGCCAATGCAATCTATAATCTCGGAGTTACTTACTTAAAATGGGGCGGTTATTTAAATAAAAAAGCTGAAGAAGAAGGCAAATTCTCTGATGAATATAAAGAAAAATATAGAGCTGCCTTGCCTTATCTCGAAAAAGCAGTTCAATCTCCGGATGCAGACGCTAATACTTGGGAGTTACTCGGAAGAGTCTATTCAGTTTTAGGAATGACTGAAGATGCAACCAATGCTTTTAACAAAGCGGATGATTTGAGAAAATAATATGGACAATACAAATATTCAACCACAAGGTCAGCAGATAAATATCGAGCTTGGAGAGAAAGAAGCAGAAGGAATTTATTCTAATCTTGCGATTATTTCACACTCTCCTGCTGAGTTCGTAATTGATTTTACGCGAATCGTTCCAGGTGTCCCTAAAGCTAAAGTTCTATCAAGAATCATTACTACACCTCAACATGCAAAAATGTTGATGAAGGCTTTAGAAGATAATATTAAAAAATTTGAATCACGATTCGGTGAAATAAGATTAGAGCCTCCGCAGAATCAGCATTTTGGTTTCGTTCCTATTAATAATGAAAAAGTAAATTAAGAAATTCAGAAGTTGCCTCAAGATAGGTTTCCATTGTCACGCTAAGATTGTCGAGGCGTGACAATTCTTATTTTTGAATCAATCTCAATTTTTATTTTAACATTAAAATTTCGTTTCTTATGATTAATAAAAACATATTGATGAAGCAGGTAGCAGATAAGACTCTGAAATGTCTCGTTACAATGATAGGCTTAATTTTCATTATTGGTTGTGATGATACCATTACTAATCAGGATGTTGATAATACTGTTATTCCCGATAAAGATGTAAGTTTTTCAAAGCATATTTATCCGCTATTTCAGATAAAATGTTTCTCTTGTCACGGGAATGGTAGATACGAAGCTGGTTTAGATCTGACTTTAAGAACTCGATTCGTTGATGGAAGAATTGTCGTGCCAGGAGATACAATAACAAGTATTCTTGTGTGGAGAATTAACAGACCTCCTAGAGCAGGATTCGCTCCAATGCCCCCACTTTATATGCCACAGTTAAATAACAATCAAATTAAAGGAGTTAAAACTTGGATAGTTGAAGGAGCTAAAGAAAATTAAATCCAGCCTTGTTCCTTATACCAATTGATTGTTCTCCTGATGCCTTCCTCAATACTTATATATTGTTTGTAGTTAAAGTGATCTTTTGCTTTTTGTGTGTTGCAAATCCAGTATTTCTGAGTAAGGTCTTTCGCTTTTTCAATATTCAATGTTGCAGCTTTTGAACTAAAATAAGATAAAAATTGTGCAATTGCTGCAATGAGATATACAATCGAATGAGGAATTCTGATAACAATTGGCTTCTTGTTGAGTATTGATGCAGTAATTTTATTAATCTGATCCCAAGTATAATATTCTTCAGAGGAAAGAAAATAAATTTCTCCAACTGCCTTATCTGATATTGATGCCTGATAGATGCCATTGACTAAGTCTAAAACGTGAATAAGACTTAGTTTCTTTTCATCAAAGCCAATCAGTGTAGTTAATCCTTTTGAAAAAGTATTGAAGTATATAAAAATCTCAGTATCTCTTTCGCCATAAACTGCCGGAGCTCTACAAATTGTAATCGGAATTTTATCTTTATAACTCAGAGCTAATTTCTCTTCCTCAAGTTTACTTTTGCCGTATGTAGTAATTGGATTGCAAATTGTTTTTTCATCAACAGCAACGCCATTCAATGAGGGACCTGTAGCAGTTAAACTTCCAACGACAACAAATCTTTTAAGCTTCACATTGTTTTCAACAACAGTATCTAATAAATTTTTGGTAGTTTCTACATTTCCAGTAAAGTAACCTTCTTTCGATTTTGATTTAACTACTCCAGCTACGTGATAAATATAATCCACCTCTCTGATAACATTCTTGAGATCAGCTTTATTATTCAATCCACAATCTATCAGCTTAACATCTTTACCTTTCAGCCATTTTGTATTTGATGATTTTCTGATAATACACCAAACTTCGTAATTTTTTGAAAGTAATAAATCAACTAAATGGCTTCCAACAAAGCCTGTTCCGCCTGTTACTACTGCTATTTCTTTTTTTTCCATATCAATAAAAATTTGAATTCTTGAACTTTAACTTTAAATTCGAAAACAAATTTACGAAAAACAATATTGTTTTAGAATTAACCATATATCGAAGGAGGAATCTTGGACTTATTCACAAAATGTTATGAATTTACTCGTGCTGATGAAGTAAAAGCATT
This sequence comes from uncultured Ignavibacterium sp., assembly GCA_937125135.1. Lineage (GTDB taxonomy): Bacteria > Bacteroidota > Ignavibacteria > Ignavibacteriales > Ignavibacteriaceae > Ignavibacterium. The sequence continues at coordinate 578 of CAKZLD010000174.1, read as the reverse complement.
AGGAGTTTATCCTTACTTCAGACCAATTGAAGAAAATGAAGGACCTGTCGTTCAAATTGAAGGTAAAAGAATAATTATGGCAGGCTCTAATAATTATTTAGGATTAACAGGTCATCCTAAAGTAAAAGAAGCTGCTCTTAATGCTGTTAAAAAATATGGAACCGGTTGCTCAGGCTCTAGATATTTAACCGGAACTTTAGATCTGCATATTGAACTTGAAAACAGACTCGCTAAATTTTTTAATACTGAAGCGGTATTACTCTATAGTACCGGATTTCAGACTGCGTTGGGAGTTATTCCAACTTTAGTTCAAAGAAATGAATATGTTATATCTGATAAAGATAATCATGCATGTATTGTAACTGGTACAATGATTACTAAAGGAGCAATGGGAAATTTAATCAGATACAAACACAATGATATGGATGATTTAGAAAGAGTGATTTCAAAAATTCCATTGGAGGCTGGTAAACTAATCGTTAGCGACGGAGTTTTTAGTACTGGAGGCGAAATTGTAGATCTTCCAAGACTTAATCAAATCGCTCAAAAATATAATGCGAAAACACTAATTGATGATG
>CAKZLD010000173.1 GCA_937125135.1 uncultured Ignavibacterium sp. | reverse complement strand
TTGATCAATTTTGTGTTCTTCAAGAAGAGAAGTAAATACCGAACCATTTGTATCATATCCAATAACACCAATCGGTAGAGGAATTCCGCCAAGCGACTGAATATTCAAAGCACAATTTGCTGCTCCACCAAACCTAAAGAATTCATTTTCAACTTCAATAACCGGCACAGGAGCTTCAGGAGAAATTCTTTTCACATCACCTTTGAAATAAACATCGAGCATCATATCTCCAACGATAGCAATCTTTTTATTACGAAATTTCTTTTTTAATTGTTTGAGTTCTTTTTTATTAAGTTCATTCATATTTTACCTAAAAAATGAAAAGTTACTTTATAAAATAACCATAAAAACAAATGCTAAAAAGGAAGTTTATTTCTTAACTTTGCAGTCAGCAAATGGAGTTTTATGGAAAACGTAATCAGAATTAAAAAAGCGACTTTTTACGGTTATCACGGCGTACGAAGTGAGGAACAAAGTGTCGGCGGCAAGTTCGAAGCTGATGTTGATATTTACACAAATTTCGAGAAAGCATCGCAAAATGATGCGCTTCAGGATACGATTGATTATCATAAAGTGTATAAATTTTTATATCAACTTGCACTTGAACAGAAATATTATTTGATTGAAACTCTTGCTATGAAAATTGCTGATAGTCTTTTGATGAAATTCAGTACGATACATAAAATTGCAGTCAGGGTCAGAAAAAATAATCCACCTTTGGGAGGAGTTGTTGATTGTGTTGAAGTTGAAGTAGTAAAAGAAAGAAAAGAGCTATTATGAAAAATCAGTTTAATGTTTGTTATGTGGCTATTGGTTCAAATAAAAAGGATAAGTTTGATTATCTGCAAAAGGCTGTAAATCTGATTGAAGATGATGAAAACATCAGATTGTTGAACGTTGCTTCTGTATTCGAAACAAGTCCGTTCGGTAAAACTGATCAAGAAAATTTTTATAATTCTGCAATTGAAATTCTTACCTTTTTGAATCCACACGAGCTTTTGGGTAGATTAAAGGAAATTGAATTGCAGGTTGGAAGAACCGAAACCGATAAATGGGGACCAAGAGAAATTGACCTTGATTTAATCTTTTATGATGATTTTGTGATAGACGAACCCGAATTGTTTATTCCACATCCGGGAATTTATGAAAGAGACTTTTATCTTATTCCACTTTTAGAATTAAATGATAAACTTATTGATCCAAAAACAGGATTATACCTGACAGATTTCCTCGGTAACATTGAAACAAAAACGATTATCAGAAAATTGGATAAAAAATTATCTTTTAAGGAGAGACCAATTGAAGAGAAATCTTGATATAAGATACATTGCTATTGAAGGGGTCATTGGTGCGGGCAAAACTGCTCTGGCTAAAAAATTAAAAAATCATCTCGATGCTAAACTTATTCTTGAGCAATTTGAACATAATCCTTTCTTAGAAAAATTTTATGATAACAGAAGAAGATATGCTTTTCAAACCCAAATGTTTTTTCTAATTAACAGATTTAAACAACAGGAAGAAATACGACAGGAGGATCTATTCGCAAACTATATTATTGCTGATTACATTTTTGAAAAAGACAGAATTTTTGCTTATTTGAATTTGCAGGGAGATGAGTTTAAACTTTATGAATCCATTTATCCACTACTTGCAAAGAACATTGTTAAGCCTGATTTGGTAATTTATCTTCAATCGAAAGTTGATAGACTGATGTATAATATAAAAAAACGAGGAAGAGAAATTGAGAAAAATCTTACCCGTTCTTACATAGAGGAATTGAGTGAAGCATATAATCACTTTTTCTTTATGTACAACACTACTCCTCTGCTAATTGTCAACTCTTCTGAAATTGATTTTGTTAATAGTGAAAAAGATTTTGAGGAGTTATATAATCAGATTTTTCGTGTTGATCGTGCTCCAATAGAATATTTCAATCCGGAATCAATAAGGAATAGTTAATCTATGCTCAGATTTTTACTTATAATTCTATTAGTGATTCTTGTCTTCAGAATAATCAGAAATTTTTTAAGAGGATATTCTTCAGGTTCTAATCAGAAGTATCGTCCTAATTCCCCCAAAAGTGTTGATTATAAAAACATTGAAGAAGCTAATTACACAGAAATTAAAGATGAAGAGAAGACCAAATAAAAAATGGTTGCAAAAAATCCGCTCTCTAAATTTCTTCTGAAAATTTTTAAACACTTCTTCGAATTAAAGGAAAACATATCAGATAATCTT
>CAKZLD010000172.1 GCA_937125135.1 uncultured Ignavibacterium sp. | reverse complement strand
TTGGCGTGTATCCCCATCAATATCTGTTGTATAACCTGAAATAATTGGTGCATACAAATCATTATCTCCGAGTGAGGAACCAGTTAGATGTAAATCTGATAATGCATTTACAAAGTTCACTGTACTTTGAGTTGCAAATGTATCCCTCGGGCTTATAAAAGCTTTATGAGCCCAAAGCTGCCTTAAAGTTGCTCCAGTTCCATCCCAAGATATACCTTGTTTTGTGGTGTCTGGTGAATCGCCAATATAATACAAATTATAGTCAGTTGTAGATGTTAATCTTCCATAATTTGCTGATGAGGATGGGTAAAGACAAATTGAATGAGCAGCACTACCAAGTTGAGTATTTACAAAAATATTGTTCCTTAAATCCAAATTTGCACTTCCAAAGTTAGCCCAATATAAATTACATACCTTCAAAGTACTGCTTGTAGGTGGAACTGAATTATCGAGTACAAAAGTGTTATGATAAACATAAAAATTAGCTCCTCCACCCAAATTTTGACAATCAAGGTTTCTTACTCCGGGGTTAGCTGTTGATCTTGGAGCTCTTAAATCAGATACCATATTGTTATATACATATACATTTGCACCTGTACCAGTGCTCATATACATACCTATTCCTGTTGCTCTTGAGGTCGAATTTCCATTTGAGTATATATCATAAATTTTATTATTGTATATGTAAAAAGTGGTAGAATTGGCAATATTATTACTTACTATGCCTACAGCAAAACCTGTAGTTGTGCCTGTACCACTATTCTCTAAATTTCTAATTGTGTTTCCACTAATAGTTATTATACCACTATTCAAATTTGAAGCGCTTGCAGCAGGATTAAACCACATTCCATAAATATTATTCGTAGTCATTATCGTTGCTTCAATATTTTCAATTACGTTATCACTAATAGTAATACCATTCTGGCAGTCTATTTCAAGTACTCTTACATCAGAGCCTGCTCCAGTAGTTATTGATACACCACCGAACCAGCAGTTTTTAATTACATTTCCTCTGTCTGGATTTGTTCCTGAGATTCCAAATATTCTAACACCCGCACGCCAAAAGCCTGTAACAGAGCAAGCATCAATAACATTATAACTTGTGGCCTTAGATGTATCAGTTTCAGTGCCAACTGTTGTATAAAATCTAAAACCGCATAAACCTTGATGAGCAATGCCGGTTGTTCCGCCCATATCAATATACAAATTTTTAAAGGTATTAAATCTTGCACCTGATTGCATTGTTCCGTCAGGATTGACGGAATTCCCTGGATTTACTCCAGTTTCAAATCTCCAAAGAACAGTACTTTGTTTTGCTTCAATAATTCGTAATCCGTCTATTGTTACATACTGTGAGCCGGTTAATCTGATAACTGCATCTCCAAATGCTATTGCACCTGTCGAATTAACACTTCCATTTCTTGGAGTTAAAGTTACAGTAGCACCGGTAGCTTTTTTAATAGTAATTGTATTTGTAGCTGATGCTCCGGAGATGTTATTTAAGTGAATTATGTCATCATAAGTGCCGTCTGCAATTTCAAAAGTAACTGCACCAGCGACCCCGTGAATATTAAGTGCGTTTGCCATTTCACTTAGAGATTTATAATCTGAAGTCGGAGTACCAACAGTATAAGTTCCCGCAGCAATTGGAGTAGGTGTCACAGGAGTAAATGTAAACAGAGTTCCTGAAGTTGGTGCATTATTAATTCCACTGAATAAAGCTCCGCTTGATAGATGATATGTTCGTGCAGAAGGAGTACCCCCGACATTTACAGCAAGAAAAGCTCTGGTTGTAGGATTGGTAGTAGAAGTAATTGATGTATTATTAGCTAATCCGATAGAAGCAGAACCGTTTGTGGGAGTTCCCATTGTTCCATATAAGAATTCTATTCTTCCATCAGCTTGATATAATTTTACCTGAAATTCTGCATTGGATGAAGGAGCATTTTTATTCCACCGAACATTAAGCCATTCAACTGTGAGAACATAACTACCTGCTTCGCCTGTAACCTGATAAGTAATATCATTAAAATCACTAACAGATAGATCATCCCACAAAGGTGCGATAATAGAACGAATAGTTCCTGACAAAGAATCTGTTGGTCTTGCGCTTGTTAAACCTGTGCCTAATCTTATGAAACCATTTGTTGAAACCTGGAACTGTGTAAAATCAGTACCGCAATAGTTAAATGTTGCAGTGCCATCAAAGATATTTACTGCGTCTGAATATCCATCATCAGTTGTACCAGTGAAAGTGAAGGAAGACCCACCGGATATGGGAGTAAAAGTTTGAGTAGATACCTGGAAGGTATAATTAACCTGTCCGAATAATAATGAATAGAAAGTTAAGAGTAATAGAATTTTTTTCATAACACTTCCTCCTTAATGGTAATTCACATCTTTTAATTGAATGTTAATAAAAAGAAAATAAAAATAAAAATTTAAA
>CAKZLD010000171.1 GCA_937125135.1 uncultured Ignavibacterium sp. | reverse complement strand
AGTGTTTTGATTTCCCTGCCAAGTAAATCATACACAATAACCTTATAATTTCCGGGTCGAAAAACATCGAAATGAATTGAAGTATTTGGATTGCTTGAATGAGAAGCTGAGCCGAAAGGATTTGGGAAGTTTTGATATACAGTAAAATCTGATAACATCTCTGAATTAGCAAAATTTTCAGTTGAAAGAGGAACTATGAAAGAACGTGTACCTCCTGATTCATTGTATCTGCGTTTGAATTCCTGCATATATTGATTCGCAATCAACAAGTCTTCAATTATAATTATGTTTTCATCATTATCATTTGCAGCAGCGTTTGACCAATTTGCTGAACCAGTAATTACAGTAGGTACTGAGTTTGGTTGAGTTGCATCCACAATTCCATATTTATGATGCAAAGTATTTCCTACATTTGGAAACATTTCAGCAAAAGATGCGAGAAAATTATACTGACTGCCAGTTGTATTTACCTGATCAACAATACCTCTAATATCATTTGCTCCTGCATTAAATCTATTATTCATTGCTGTTGCAATATCAGAGCGTGTGAAAGCGTAAGTAGCGAAATAAATATCCTTATTAGCAGTATTAATAACATTATTTATTTTTCCAATTGTACCATCAGAAGGACTGAAATAAACTCTTACCGTTCTCCCACCAATATTGAAAGTATGAGGTGTATTATCTGTTTTCTGAATTCCAAATTTTGCATTTGAAGGATTTGGTTGTTCTCCGCTTCCACCCCACATTTCTTCGAATTCGATTTTATATGCTTGAGTGATTGTAGGATCATTTATTTCAACGACATTATTTTCCCAGCCAGTTTCAAGAGCAGAAACATTCCAAGAACCTGTCCATAACCAATCATTTGTTGCAATAGTATCACGCGCATCAAAAATAAAAAATTTATTGTGCATAATTCCATTTAACCCGGAGGTTCTTTTAAGAACAGGAATACCGTTGTTTATCAAAGTCTGTACACTATTCTGAGTTGTTCTATTATCATAAACGAATCTTATTTTCACTCCCCTATTTTTAGCAGCCACAAGTGCATCAGCTATATTTGGTAAATCAAAGAAACTATACAAAGCCATATCAATGGAATGTGTAGCAGCATTTATTCTTTCAATAAGTTTTTGAGTAAAATTTACGTTGCCTTTTGCTGCATTCCCAGGTATAGCAACAGTTGTATCAACAGAAAAATTGAAATAAATGTTTATTGTTCCCAGACTCGGATTCGAGGAAGCAGTCGAAACAGATTGAATTGAACTATAACTCTTTCCAAATGAATTTTCAGAATAAGCACGGAAATAATACAAAGTACCGGGTTGAAGATTTGTAATTTGAACAACGTGAGTTGTAGTACTTCCCGGAATTACTACTGAGTCAAGTTCTAAAGATGGAGTGAGTCCATATTTTACTTGACTATTTCCCGGTCTGACAGTGTTAAAATAAACAGTAAAACCATTTGAAGTAATATTACTTGCGACTACAGGATTTAATACTAAAGGAGAATTATCAAACACTAAATCATTTATGAATCTTGGGAGAATCTGATAACCCGAATTATAAGGTGGAGATGTTTTAAATTGCCCAAGAATCCCAATAATATCAATTGGAGATTGTGGAATTGGTTGACCAATTATTGAACTGACATCATTATCAATTCTCAAACCGGCGGAAAGGGTTCCGGTTGCGTCCGTAATATTGTAATTTGTCGCTGATGCAAAATTTCCTGTTCCTTGAATAGTTACGTTGTTAATTCTGATTATTCTACTTTCAAATTCTTCAAAACCATTCCATTGCTGAGAGGCAATTTGCGAAATTGTAACGATAGTGGTATCAAAATATCTGTTTGATGAATGCTTTGTGAAAGATGAACCAGCTCTTCTGAAATCAAGTTGAGTTAATCCATTGAAATGTGTCAGAGTTGAAGTTACAGTAACAGAATCACCAATTGAAACCTGACCTACGAAACCTGAACCAAAAATTGAAATTCCTCCGGTTACATCTTGAATCGAACCAGGTCCATTTGTTCCGAACTGATTGGATGATGTTACAATACCTGCAATAGTGAAGACTTGTCCTGTATCAAGAGGAACTCCATTTGGATTATTATTCTTCAAATCAGCTATTGAAGTTATTACTTGAGAATTTATAAAAATGGAGAACAGAATAACAAAAAAGAATATGATTTTTTTCATCTTAAATCCGTTGATAATATGAAACGTAAAATTCTATTATTTCCCCTATCGGCAACGTATAGGGTTTTATCGAAAAAGGCTACTGAATATGGCTCCTTAAAGATATTTGCTCCACCAAAAGATTGAAGTTCATCTCCGAATGAATTAAACTTATAAATACTGTCTTTATCTGCATCTGCAATGTAAATATTACCAAAGTTATCGACAGTAACTCCTTCAGGACGAATAAATTTATTCGGCAGCATCATCTTATTTGAATTAGGTGATAAACGGCTTTCATATCCAGGTGTTTCTGAAGCGTAATTATAGTAAAGCCACTGTGCTTTGAAACTAGTGTTTCCGGTTAATGTCATTATAAAATCAATATTCCGACGCTTGAAAGTAGTCAATGAACTAATATTATTAGTTGAAAGAATACCTGTTCCAGTAGGTTCAAGCGAAGGAAGTCTTCCGATGAGAGTATCCTTTTTACTTCCATCGTTTAATATTTTTTTCTGAAAAATCAAAATTGAATTATCTGGATTAAAAATACTGGAATTATTAGGACCAGTTCTTGCCACATAAAAAGAATTATCATAAAACACAGCAACACCAGTATATTTAATCAAAGTATTTAAATCAGATGCAACATTCGGTCTTGGAAGTAGTCTTGTAATTGGAGCATTCTCAATATTGTGGGAAGCAGATACAAGATCAATTTTGTACACTGCAGAGAAGGTCTGTCCGAGAGTATCAAATTCAGCACAGACAATTAAATTCAATTGATAATCCTGAGCTATTTCAATCGGTTTTTTTATTTCTCTTGTTCCAAGAACAGTTCCAGCAAGATTCATCATTACAATTCTGTTGTTATCGGTATCAGCAACGTAAACAAATGGTTCATTTCCGATATAAACAGCTTGTGGTTTGTTGAATCCCTGCCACGGTGGATTTATCTGAATATAAACTGTATCTCCTGCAATATTTCCAAGTCCTCCTGTGTCAGTTGGAAGCTCAAATTTATCTGCACAGCTTGGAAAGATTAAAATTAAGATTGCAAGTGAGATAAAAAGAGAAAACGATAAAACTGTTTTAATAATATATTTTTTCATAATCCTAATAAAATTGAAAATCTATGTGCTGAGCCTAATCTTGTGAAGTTTGAATAGGCGTAATCGAAAGTAAAATTTGCTATTTCAAGTGGAAGATTTACTCCTGCACCAAAAGTATAGTTTTGTTCTTCTACATTAAATTTATAACCTAAACGTAAATAGAGAATTTCTGACCACGAATATTCAAATCCTGTAGATACATTTTCACTATTATCATTTGGATGGTTCAATTGTACCGATGATGTTATTCTGTGTTGTTCATCCTGATATGGTTCAAAAGCAAAACCAATTCTAAACATTGTGGGTGGTGCAAAATCCTGCCAATTAGATACTTCTCTTTTTCCGATTAAGACCACTTTACCATCTGGCGCAAGATTACTACCAAAATTTGTTACGGCAACCGCAAATCTTGTAGAGCCAAGCCCAGTCCAATAAAATGTTCCTAAATCAACGAGAACTCCTCTCATCTTTAGCTTGTCCAGAGTTTCTTCCATATATCTGATAGTCGCTCCAAAACTGAATTGTTCTGTCATTTTTCTTGAATACGAAATACCAATTGCCAAATCACTGAAACCGAAATATTCTCCGGTTCCAAAAGGAGCGAATTCAGTTGTAACAGGCATTTTCTGCATTGTAAGTGCTGTTAAAGAAATTCCGAGGGAATTTGTTTCATCTAAATGATAAACTGCTCCGAGAAAATCGTGGTTAATATCAACAAGCCATTTATTGTGAGAAAAGAAAACCTGATTATTCTGAAACTGTGTCAGTCCTGCAGGATTCCAATATAATGCAGACGCATCATTTGCAATGGCTACAAAAGCATCACCCATTGCTGTTGCTCGACCACCTACTCCAATTTTAAGAAACTGTGCAGTTGATATTCCAGCTCTCTGTCCACCTAGAATCGGAAAAAGCTGAGCGAAAACAGTGTTGGACTGAAGTATTAAAATGATAATTAAAAAATATTTTATTTTCATAAATCTACTGTATTAAATCTTTTTTTAATTCTTTATGCGAATATTTCATCCCTATAGGGATTTTATTTCTTGGTTTTATTTTTACCAAAATCAAATTCTTAACAGAACTTTTTTATATAGTCTCCTAATACAATCAATATCTAAAGTTATTTGAATTTTGTATTCTTTTTATTTATTTCACCAAAAGTTCTAAAATCAAATTCTACAAATACTTTTTATTAAAACAATTTTTGTTTCCATTACTCATCAATAAGAGCAATTCTGTATTTCACCACTATAACTATATGAATATGGATTTTTGAATAAGTATTTCCCATTTGCTCAAGTTAAAATCTAAAACTTATTCCGAACTTGATATTTCTTTTTGTAAGATACCTTGCCGGATTAAAAGGATAAGGATTTATTGGTGCTTGTAAATCGGGATAATTTGGGTCATTCCAACTATTCGGAACCGGGTCTCCCAATTCATAAGCTTTACCAGTAACAGGATTTATTATGGCTGAATTCTTAAAATCAAAAAGATTATTTACTTCAATAAATACCGAAAATTTAAGCTTGTCTATTGAAATATACTTTTCAAAGTTCAAATCCACCCAGAACCAATCATCACCAAGTTTTGAATTTCTTTCACTTCTGATAAACTCATAAATTGGTCTGCCATTAGTCTGATAAGAATTTGTAAATACAGCTGGTGTGTATCTTTTACCTGACTGGTAGAAAAATCTCAAGTAAACATTATAATCATCTAAAATACCGGGAGCAAATCCGAAAAGAGGATTCCCTTTTTCTACATAAAAGTTCAGAGATAATGAAGCGTTTATTGGTCTATCCCATGTAACATATTCTTCTTTAATTGATTCGTCGAGATCACCGGTTAGAACTAACACTCCTTCATCTGCACTGGAACTTTTACCGGTAACAATTGAATATGCAAATGAAGCATTTCCAGTAAACCATTTTGCTATTCTTTTTTTGAATTCGAGTTCTATTCCTCTTGAACGGGCATAGTCTGTATTAACATAAGTTATAAATCTTTGTGTAGCAAATCGTGCTGAAGTAATTCTTGCAGTTCTTGTGCTCACATAATCAAAAATATCTTTGTAATAAGCTGTAACAGTAAGAACATCATCATTTGTAAATTGAGTTCGTAGTCCAAGTTCATAAGCCACTGTTGTTTCCGGATTCAAGTTTGGATTTCCAAATCTTTGAAATGAAGATTTAGCATTGGCCGGACTTAATTTTGCATAAACAAATTGTGGTTTTGGCCATTTACTAAAATGTCCGTAAGAGAAAAACAAAGTCTGATTATCCGATACTGGATGGGAAATTCCCAAACGTGGGCTCAATCTGGCTTTAAATTTTCTGTTTCCAAAAAAGCTAAATGAATTTTCTTTATATCTTTTTCTTGTTTCATCCGGTATAGTTACAACTTCAGGATTTTCAATAGCATCATCTACATATTTTCCGGGGAACCAATAATCTAACCTTAAACCGAAATTCAAAATCATTCCACTAAAATTGATATTATCCTGAGCATAAAACGAACCGAGTGCAGGAAAAACTCTATAAAGATCATTATTTAGTCCAAGTTCACCAATCCAAGGTTTGTAAATATCAATTACCTGCATTTCCTGAAATCTTAGATCAAATCCAGCTTTGAATTTATTTTTCTCGTCGAAGAAACTTGTTAAATCGCCTCGCACAGAAAATTCCTGAACGAAATGGTCTCTCCACGTAAATGGATTGCCTATATCCCAGAATCCATCTCCAGGAATTACTCCAATAGTATCTCTGTTTAAGTTAAAATATTCAATTGGGAAACTTGTGATATCTTTTGGCTCTACGTATTCTTTCCAACTTTTACCATTAGCATCTGCTCTAAGATTAGTAAAGTAGTTACTGAATTTCAACTCATAGAAAGTTTTTGAATTCAATGTGTGAGTCAGCGTAAAAGTATGATATTTATTATTATGAGTGAATGTGTTTGCATTATCGAGAATGTATTGAAATTCATATTGATAACCCGGACTTGGCTCAACATATTCAAGATTAGATTGAAGTGATTGAGAATTCTGATTGATATTGACAGACTGATTAAAAGAATAATTAAATTTCAATGTGGGTGAATATTTGTAAGTTAGTTTCCCCATCCAGAACCAACTATTTTCTGATTTTGGAGCAAACCTACTTCCGTAAAATGTTGATGAATATAGTTGTTTTGCTTTTGGTTTAAAGTAACCTTGAGTAATTCCGTCGCTGAAACCGCCATAAAAACTTCCGAAGAAAGTAAGCTCTCCTGGAATGTCTATTCCGATTGCTGGCAACACAAAAGAAGTTATAGGTTCTGGGCCACTGAAATTTGCTTCTGTAATATCTATATTAAAAATATTGTATGAAGAAGTTGAACCAAAGTTATCTCTTTTGTAAGAAAGATAACCGTGATACTTTGATCCACCTTCACGAGTTCTAACGTTAACCACACCAGAAGTTGCCTGCCCAAATTCCGCATTATAACCTCCTGTGATAACTTCAACTTCTTCTAAAGCATTTGCAGAAAGTTGAAGACCGAATCCTGTTCCAGCCAATGGATCCTGCACCGAAACCCCATCTAATAAAAAAGCATTTTCGTATGATCTTCCACCTCTGATATGAATAGCATTATCTGATTTTATTACTCCAGCTTGTTGACTTACAAGGTCGGTTATATTTTCAATAATAGCTATTTCAATCTCTTCTCTTGATATAGATTTTTTACTTTGAGTTTCCTCAACATCCATCAAAGGCTTTTCACCAACGACTACAACATCCTGACCTAAAGTTAAAACTGTCTCTTCTAATTCGACGTCAATTTTTTTAGTTTGATTTGAAACGATTTGTATTCCTGTAAATTGAACTGTTTTGTAGCCAATTAAGGAAATCTCCACAGTATAATTTCCCGGATTTATAGAAGGAATATTATATCTGCCATTTAAGTCAGTAGCAGCACCATAATAAGTTCCTTTGAGAACAATGTTAACTCCTGGCAATCCTTCTCCAGAAGCTTTATCCTTAATTGTTCCACTAAGACTACCGGGAACTTGAGCTATAATTAAACTTGACCAGATAATGATTGAAGTAATTATTTTTATCATCTTGTTACTCCAAACTCTTGAAATAATACTTTATCTAAAAATGCTTTTGCATTAAACGGGCTTCCATTTACTCTGCTTAATGGTAAACCGAGAAAAATAATTCTAGAGTCAGATGTTTTAAACGAAATAATTGGCTGACCAGGTAAATCCAAATTGTATAAATTTTTTGCAGTAACTGGATTTGGATAATAAGTTCGAATTCTGGCTACTGGAACATTTCCATCATCAATTGATAACTGTGGATAATTCAAAATCAAACCTTCTCCGATCGGATTAACTTTCGTATTCCTCGGAATCACACTGATTGGAGCAGGACTTAAACTGTCAATCGGTAGAAAATCACTTAATCCTCTCGGATCAAACAACTGCGGAAACATCATTGAAAATAAAACTTTACCGCCAGAAATTGTATAATTTCTTATCGCTATTTGAGCAGGCTCTAAAGTAGGATCATTATCGGTGTACCAAATAATAACTTTGAATAAACTTAATGTTTCCAAAAACTGAGGTGATAACAATCTAGGTAACAGTAAAGGTGGAGTATTTGTAGTTTTTCCTAATTTGATATCCCAGACATCATATCTATTTGACAAATTCAAACTATCCATCATTCGATAATAAAAAGAAGCAGTGTTATCATTGATGCCATAATCATCAATGATTAATATGTCACCCTTTGGTTTTTTAACAAACCATTTCTTATCGCTTCCTTCAGCTGGCATTGAAATAAGCTGACTTTTTGAACCAGCTATGTCTTCGCAATAAACATAGAATCTGTTTAACTGATTTAATCGCATTCCTTTTAGTTTAACAGGAAAAGGAACGTTAATCGATGTGCCTAAATAAATATCACATTCCACGATATCCGAATTAAATGGTCCTCCAGCTTTCAGAGTAATAAATCTGGTATTTGGAGGGAGTTCAACTTTTTCGGTCGTATCATTCAGTGCAATAAATACTCTGCGGATAGTATTATCTCCATCAAGATCAGAAATAGTCCATCCAAATGATGCAACTGTAAATGTTGTATCCGGAATCAGAATTGTATTATTCTTACTGTCAACTAAAAATTTTATAACTGGAGGAGAATTTTTCAGAGGAAGCTTCAAAGTAGCAGGATTAGGATCAATTGCACCGCAATCAATAAATGGTTCGCCTTCATCCCATTTTTTGTTTTTATTTAAATCAGTAAATGGTTCAGAGCCGAAGTTTATTGACCCTGAAATTATTTGTGCATCATATTTACCATTTCCGGAATTATCTACTGCTGCAACCCTGAAAAGATATGATGTATCAGTTCCTAAAATAGTGAAAGAAAGAAGTGAATCGTTTTTAGTAGTAAACTTCCAATTTATTCCATCAATTGAAATAAAATATCCAATTACTAATCCATCGGGATCATCACCCCACCAATGAAGTCTCACACTGCTTTGCTGTTGGCTTATTGTACTGTCAGCAAAAACAGATATATAAGTTTTAGGCGGCTTATTTGCAATTGGATTATTCGATAAATCTTCATAACAGGAACTGATAAATAAAATTATCAAAGCTCCTGTTATGGTTAAAAATATTCTTTTCATTATTCAGATTTTATTTTCTTAAGGTTATTTCATCAACACCATTTTTTTAGTTGCCTGATAATCATTTACCTTTATTTGATAGAGATATACACCTGAAGGCATTGATGAAGCATCAAAAATAACTTTGTAATTCCCTGCTGTCTGATTCATATTAACCAAATTTTTAACTTCTCTTCCGAGAATGTCAAAAACTTTTATTTCAACAAAACCCTCGAACGGAATACTATATTCGATAGTAGTAATCGGATTAAATGGATTTGGATAATTTTGTGATAATTTATAATCATCTGCTAAATATTTTAAATCATCATCTGCATAATTGGAGTAACCGACAAAGTCATCAACTTTTCTTGGAACAAGTTTATAATTACTAAATGAAAAGAACAATATACCTCGTAACTCAGTAAAAGTATTGTTCAATCTAAGTCTGATATTACCGGGGATTGAATCAAGGTTGGCAGCCCATAAATTGTGATAAGGATGATTTCCTTCCTGCAATTCAACTCTGGTATTTGCATTTGAGTTGTCTGCAACAAGTATCTCTCCAAAATTACTATTTCCACCTCCATTAGGTCCTGGTTGTCCGTCTGCATTTTCATTTGTTACACGAACGTTCAGATATTTAATTAAAACAGATTCCCACTGTTCTGCTGAAACGGTTCCATTTGGTAAAGTAGAAATATCTGAAGTTGACAAAGTAGCGAAGTTAGGCAATGGATTATTAGAAGAGTGAACAACAATTGAAGTAATACTATCAATTACTGTATTACTATTGCTTTCTCTTATTAAACCGCTTACTGTTATATTCTGACCACGTACCAGTGGATCTGCTGCTAACCCAGCTACTGTAATTCCACTCCAAGGACCCACACCATTCTGCATATGAACTCTTCTGCTGATCTGATTGCCATCGCCTTGTAAATCGGATGTATCAGCTGTAACAACACCGGATATTCTAACTCGATAATTATTGTATCCACTAAATCCGCTTCCGAAAGGACTATACTGAACGTCCTGAATTCTTAAAGGTCTATTTAATACCAGATAAAAATATTTATTTCTTAAAGTGTCAGTTGGATTCAATGAAATCATGCCGTCATTATCTCTTGCCCAGATATAAAAATCGACTAAAGCTGAATCGAGATTAACTCCAGGAATTGTAGCTGACCAAACATTATTTAATCCAGCACTCATCGGTAAATCAATCAAATTACCACCATTCACTCTGTATCTGACTTTTGCTTCAGCAACTTGTCCGCCGGGATCATTATCAACAATAGTTGCGGTTATAGTAACGGATTGATTGGTAGCAATTGTATCTCTGTTTCTTCTTACATTCGAAATTGCCGGAGGTGATTGACCAATCAACAAATCATCAGGAAACATTGGTCTAATCACATAACGAGTGGGTAATGAAGATGTAGAACTAAATTGACCAATTACACCTCTGATATATTGAATTGTAGTTCCATCCAAAGGCGGATCCCACTCTCTTAATTTGTGAGTTCTTTTTGTAAAATAACCAGATTGATCGTGAATAAACATTTTATTTCCATTAGCATCATTTATTGCAAATGGTGCACTTGCTGAAGTTGATGTATTTCGATCCGAAGTAATAACATTTCTGATTATGACATACATTCCTTCATATTTTTCACCTGAAAGAATATTACCGGTGGGTAAATTTCCTGAATTAAGTTGATCAATTGTAATCTCAACCGGCTGACCACGATTAGGTTTACTGCCTAAGAATTGTATGGGCATTAAAGGATTTGTTAAAACATTTAATTGAGTTTGTCCACCTGTTTGTCCTGTTGTAACAAATTCGCTAACTACACCTGTAATAGTAACCACCTGAGCTGTATCCAATAAATCCATCAAGGTACCTTGTGAAGCAAAGGTTGTATCATTTTGAATAACATTTATTCCTGCCCAAGTTGTATTAGCATAATTAGTATCTCTAAGATATGTTTGCCATCTTGCACCAGCCCACATTATCGGACGTCTGTCAAAAGTTGGATTCACCACTGAAGGCACCATTACAACTCCTGTAATCTGGATTGTATCACCCACTCTTGGACTTGCTTCAATTCCCTGACTCAATAAACTATCAGGGACAAATTGAACCTGGCTGATTGTGTAGTGAGGATAATTTTGCGAATACATTAACACACTACTAAGAAAAATCACCAATAATGAAATTCTTATTTTCATTGTATCTCCTTTTTATTTTACTATTAAAAATTTTCCTGTTTTAATTTCGCCGGTGTTACTATCTCTAACGGAAAATAGATATAACCCTGTTGCAATTGCCTGATCATTGTCTGTAATTAAATCCCAGGCGTGCTCCCCACCTGACATAATTTGCTTGCCATCTTTTGAGAAAGTTTCAAACCATCTCAAATCTGAACTATTACTGAATTGATCGTGATAAATTCTCTTAACTACATCCCCAGATAAAGTATAAATAGTTATCTCACATTCTCTTGGAAGATTATAAAAATAAATTTTTCTTAGCCGTTCGGAATTACCGTCCCAAATTGCATTTGCATAATATGGATTAGGATAAACTCCGATTTGTACCTCAGGATTAGAAGTTGGAAGTGTTCCTGGAATTATTTTAGTAGCATTCACCAATTTACCAGATTCCAAACTTTCCAGATTGAAAGTCTGATCTCCTTTATCGAAAGCTGTAACTGAAAATATATAAGTCCAACCATTTAGAAGATTTGAGACTTCAAATTTGTACCAATATTCAGTGGTATCGCCAGCAAATTTTACAGGGCTATCTAATCTAACAAAAGAAAAGCCAGCATTAAGTCCAATGTTATTTCCTAAACTATCAAATTCAGCCATTTTTAATAAAGAAACATTTAGATCTTGAGATGTTGTTAGATCAAATCCAGCCATTGTTCTATAAAGTCTATAACCTTCAAAATCTTTTTCACCAGTTATCGGATCAATTGAATTTTCAGCTCTTCTATCCCAATAAATTGTAGCTTTCTGACTCTCAATTGCCACTTTCACTTTTGGGCTTTGAGGAGGAGTTGGTAATACATATCTGGTTAATTTTCCGTCACCATTTAAGTCTTCATCTGGATCTAAAATTCCATTTCGGTTTCTATCTTCTCCAAAATAAGCACGTAACGCCCATTCAGCACTTGTAAATAAATTAGTTTTTTGTTCATAAGTATCTAAAGCCGCTGGATCAGTACCAAATTTTTTAGCTGTAATGATTGCGAAAACAACATTAACTGAGTCGCCAGGAGCAAGCTTTCTGAATGGTCCTGCAGAAATTAAAATTGATCGGTTCGACGGAGCTCTTAAAATTGCAGGAGAGATATTGTACGGGAATCTGTTATTTCCACCAAAAAAACCTTGTAATTTTAAGTATCGAGCAAAATCATCTTGTGGAGCAAAAAGATTTGGATCAGTTGTATTTCTGAATTGCCAGCTAACAAAATTCACAGAGTCAAACGGAGCTGATGCACCGAGAAATTGTACACCAAGATAGCTGTCAGTAAATCCTATATCTCCGATAGCATCAAATTCATAAGCCACTCTAAATTCAGCTGTGTATCCATTACCACCTTTATCGTAAAAAGTACCTCCAGAGCGAGGAGAGGTAACATTTGTATTTCTAACTACTGCATCTGTCCACAAACCAACATAGATACTATCTAAGAATTTGCCCGAAACATTTTTAATCCAATAGTCCATTATTACAAAATTATTTGCAAAAGAAAGATTCCATGCGTAAGAGCGATTGATGATAACTACTCCAATCGGATTATGATCTGGAATTGGTTCACCACCAGAGAGAGTTCTGCTAGTGTCTGAATATTCCATATAAAAATCCTGATGAGAGATTGCATTAGGAGAATAAACTCTCGAATCAACTAAAGAGGATGATTCAATAACTTTTGCACCTGGCTTATTTGTGAATTCAAATCCACCACCTCTTGCAGAAACTGATGCAGCATCAACGGCAGCAGTGGTTACAAATGGTCCCTGTTTACCGCTTCCCAAAGAATCATTTGCAGTATAGGCTCCAATCCAAATTCCTCCATCAAATAAATGTTCTATTCCAGAACCAATAGGAAATTCACAACTTGGCTGACGTGGCCAAAGAACAAATCCGTGTCCGTAAGTTCCAAAGTTTGTGATTGTCAATCCTATATTACCGACATTGGTGAATTTGGTATTATCGTCGTCCAATCTTTTGAAAAATGGGTTTTGAACTTGTGAATAGATGGACAAAGATGTTATAAATAATATTATTAAGAGTAAATGTTTTTTCATTTTATTAAAATCTTTTTACAAATATAAAATTTAAATATTATCAAAAGGTTAAATTATTTCTCAAATATTGCTCTTGCGTGTTGATCTGCTCTATATGAACTCCTGACCAATGGAGATGATTCAACAATTTTGAAACCCATTTTTAATCCCTCTTCCTTGTAGAAACTAAACTCTTCTGGAGTTACAAATCGATCAACAGGAAGATGATTTTTTGTTGGTTGAAGATACTGTCCAATTGTTAAAATATCACAACCGTGTTCAACCAGATCTTTCATCAAATCAATAACTTCTTCTTTTGTCTCCCCAATACCAACCATAATTCCGCTTTTGGTTTTTAATCCTCTATTCTTGAACCATTTAATCAAATTTAGACTTCTATCATATTTAGCCTGAGGTCTTACAGCGTGATAAAGTCTCGGAACTGTTTCGAGATTATGATTCAATATATCAGGAGGACTTTGCATGATTATTTCGAAGGCGTGCTCTTCTCCTTTAAAATCTGGAATTAATATTTCAACAGTACAATCATTTTTGAATTCTCTGATAAGTCTGACACACTCTTTGAAAACAAATGCACCGCCGTCTTTTAATTCGTCTCTGTTTACGGAAGTAATAACAACGTGTCTTAAATTCAGTTCGATAACTGATTCAAGAACTCTTTTAGGTTCATCAAGATCAAGTTCATTTGGAATACCAACTTTAATATTGCAAAATCCACAGCTTCTTGTGCAAGTATCACCAAGAATCATAAAAGTAGCAGAGCGATGATTCCAGCATTCAGCAATATTCGGACATTTAGCTTCTTCGCAAACTGTATTTAGTTTCTGACGACGCAATAAATTTTTTAAGTCGAGATAATTATCTCCAGTTGGTAATTTAACTTTTAACCAATCTGGCCTTTTACCAATACTTTCTTTTTTTGATTCAACTTCTTCTTTGAAAGCTCTTTGATGTTTATTTATAGTTCTCATTACATTCAAAATTAAATAGTATTAAAATCAAAATTCTCTAAGTTTTCTTTTATCTCTTTCAGGAATAATCCACCTAACATTCCATCAATCAAACGATGATCGTGTGAAAGAGTTAAAGCCATGATATTTCTGATTGCAATGGTATCCGTACCATCAACTTCAATTACAACCGGAATTTTTCTTACAGCTCCAACACCTAATATTGCAACTTCTGGTTGATTAATGATTGGTGTTCCCCATACAGTACCAAAAACGCCATAATTAGTTATAGTGAAAGTTCCGAAAGAAATATCATCAGGAGTTAATTTTTTAGTTCTTGAGCGGGTTGCTAAATCCTGAATTGCTCTTGCAAGTCCAATCAGATTTTTATCACCAGCATTTTTAATATTAGGAACTATCAAACCAGTAGGTTCGACTGCAACTGCAATTCCAAGATTGATAGTTCTTTTTTGAATTATAGTATTTCCATCAATTGAAGAATTTACCAGTGGATATTTTTTCAGAGCTTTTACAACCGCATCAGAGATGAAAGCCATATAAGTCAACTTTACATTTTCTTTTTGTAAGAAATAATCTTTTTTTGAATTGATGAAATTATGAATTCTTGTAACATCAACTTCAATCATTCCTGTAACATGAACTGAAGTGTCTCTGCTGTGAACCATATGCTCCATTATTTTGGTTCTGATATTATCCATAGGAATAGATTGATAATCTACGCCAGAAATTATTTTTGATGTGGTTTGATTATCATAACTCTGAACAACTTTTTTCTCTTCAGCAGGTTTCAATTTAATTTCCTGAGTAGCTTTTCGAGTTGACGATTTTCTTACTTCGAGATATGCTAATACATCTTTTTTAGTAACTCTTCCTTCTAAGCCAGATCCTTGAATTGATTCAAGCTCATTAAGAGAAATATTCTCTTTCTCAGCTATACTTAAAACTAACGGTGAATAAAATCTCGAACTCTTACTTTTTGTATCAGAAGATAAATCGGCAACTCTGTTGAAATTATCGTGCATAGAAACAGGTTCTTGCTGAACAACAGGAGCTTGTTCTTTCTCAACTATCTCAACAACTTTTGTTTGAGAAATTTGTTCAACTGATTTTGAAGAAAGTTTTGCAACGACAGTTCCAACTTCAACTGTTTTCTGCTCTTCAACTAAAATCTCAATTAAATATCCATCCTGTGGTGAAGGAATTTCTGTATCCACTTTATCAGTACTAATTTCAAAAATTGTTTCATCCTTTTTTACAAAATCGCCAACCTTTTTATGCCACTTGATAATAGTTCCTTCCATTACAGATTCGCCCATTTTAGGCATAGTAATTTCAATGATTGATTGTTGTTCTATCTGCTGCGATGGAATGATTTCATGTTTAATTTCAATCTGCTCTTCAATTTTTTCCTGCTCTGTTGATTCAGTTTTCTCCTGATAATCAGATTCAATTTTTGCTACAACTGTTCCTACTTCAACAGTTTGCCCTTCCTGAACTAAAATTTCAGTAATTACTCCATCGGAAGGAGATGGTATTTCAGTATCAACTTTATCAGTGCTGATTTCAAAGATTATTTCATCTCTTTTAACAAAATCCCCAACTTTTTTATGCCACTTGATAATGGTTCCTTCGTTTACACTTTCGCCCATTTTTGGCATAATTATATCCATAATAAATCTCCTAAAATTTCAAATTCATTTTATTTAACAAGTTAATTTTAATACTTAAGCAAATCTAAAATACCATTGTAGATTTTCTCACGACTTGGTAAAACAGTGTATTCAAGTTTTGGTGAATAAGGAATATGTGAATCTAAAGCAGCAATTCTTCTTACGGGAGCATCTAAAAATTGGAAACAATTTTCAGTTATCCTTGCTGAAATTTCTGCTCCAAATCCTCCAGTAAGTGTATCTTCATGAATTACTATTGCTTTATTTGTTTTCTTTACAGAGTTGTAAATCGTTTCCTCATCTAACGGATTTATAGTTCTAATGTCAATTACCTCAACAGAATATCCGAATTCTTCTTCGAGTTTTTTTGCAGCCATCATTGAATCCCAAAAGCAAACTCCCCACGAGATAACTGTTAAATCAGTTCCCTCTCTTGCTACTTTAGCTTTACCAAATGGTACTAAATAATTTTCATCTGGTTCAGGAGTCATAGCGAAACTTTGTCTGTATAATCCTTTATGCTCACAAAACAGAACCGGATCTTTAATTCTGCAGGCTGTTTTTAATAATCCTTTTGCATCAGCAGCATTTGATGGATAGGCAATATAAATTCCCGGAACGTGCGCAAAAATTGATTCAATATTTTGTGAATGATAAAGCCCACCGTGAATGTATCCTCCGACTGCTACTCTTGTTACTACCGGAGTTGAGTAAGAATTATTTGATCGGTATCTGAATGTAGCAAGCTCATCTTTCATTTGATTAAATGCAGGCCAGATGTAATCACCGAACTGAATTTCAACAACTGGTTTTAATCCTGCTAATGACATTCCAATTGCAACACCCATTATACTTGCTTCAGCTAATGGTGAATTGAAAACTCTATCATTTCCATACTTAGTAGATAATCCTTTTGTGGCAGTAAATACTCCACCTTTTCCATCAGCAATGTCTTCACCGAAAATGTACATTTTATCATTAAGCGCCATTTCTTCGTGTAATGCGTGATTTATTGCATCAACCATTACTATAGGTTTACCTGCTGGTTCATTTTTTTCATATTCAAGATTTTCTTTAAATCCACTTTCATCATAAACGAATTTAGCAGCATCATCAGTCTCAGGATCAGCGGCTTTTATTGCAGATTCACCGTCTTCAGTTAATTCATCATTTATCTGTTTCCAAAGTTTTTCAATTTCTTTTTCTGTAATTATTCCATTCTCAATTAAATACTTACTGAATTTAGAAATTGGATCTCTTTGTAAATCTTCTTCAATTTCTTTTTCATTTCGATATTTCTTTTGATCATCAGAAGATGAATGAGATTGCAATCTGACTACATCTGCTTCAATTAAAGCTGGACCCATTCCACTTTTAATGTAATCAATTGCTTCTGAAATTTTTTCGTAAGATTCGAAAAAATCAGTTCCATCAATTTTCATTGTCAGAAGATTACTGTAACCTTTCATCATTGAAGCAACGGAATGCCCTTCACCACCACTTTGAGAGGAAACGTGAACCGATATCGCATATTTATTATTTTCAATCAAAAATAAAACTGGCAATTTATCTCTGCTTGCCCAATTCACTGCTTCGTGGAATTCTCCTTGTGAAGTTGTTCCTTCGCCACTGCTAACATAAGTAATTGCATCAATGCCTTGTCTTTTATTTGCAAGTGCTACACCAACTGCTTGAAGAAATTGAGTACCAGTTGGAGAAGATTGAGAAGGCAAATTTATATTCGGATGACCCCAGTGCATTGGTAATTGCCTTCCACCACTTGCAGGATCTTCTGCTTTAGCGAATGTTTGCAGAAATACTTCTTTAGGTGTAACTCCAGCCATGAGAACAACACCTAAATCACGATAATATGGAAACAACCAATCTTTTTTTGAATCGAGCAAAATTCCAACTACCATTTGAACTGCTTCGTGTCCGCTTGCTGCTATATGGAAAAATGTTTTTCCCTGTCGAAGATAGTTCATTGCTTTGTTATCATAAACTCTGGTTGTAATCATCATTTTGAGAACTTCTAACAATTTTTCATTTGAAAGTGAAGTCCTTCTTCCATTATCGCTTACAGTCTGCAATCCTTTTTTAGATTGATTTGTTTTGTTATTGATTTCTTTTGTTTTCAGATTTTTTGTCATCAGTATCCTTTTATTTCCTCAAAAATTTTTTGATTAAGATTTCTAATTTCATCAATGATTATTGATTCGTAATTAAATACTTCTTGAAAATGTGTGATAACTTTTTCTTTCACTTCAGAAACTTTGATTGAAACTCCAAGCTCTTTTTCCAAAGATGTAACAGCTTTATCAGAAATACCACAAGGAATTATTCCTTTGAAAAGACTTAAATCAGTGGTGACATTAAAAGCAAATCCGTGCATTGTAACCCAACGACTAATTTTTATTCCGATTGCAGCAATCTTACTATCACCAACCCAAACCCCGGTATAATTCTCATTTCTCTCTGCTGTGAGCCCATAATCTTTACAAACTTTTATAATAACTTCTTCCAAAGCTCGTAAATATTTATGAGAATCTTGATACCAATCTGATAAATTTATTATCGGATATCCTACCAATTGACCAGGACCGTGATATGTTATATCTCCACCTCTATCAATATTGAAAACTGAGATAGAATTTTTTTCAAGAAAGTTTTCGTCACTGATTAGATTTTCTATGTTCGCAGTTTTTCCTAAAGTGTAGGTGTTAGGATGCTCAAGAAGAAACAGAGTATCCTCTATTTCATTATTTACTCTTAAAGAATGAATTTGATATTGTAAATCCCAAGCCTTTTTGTAATCAATTAAATCTAAATTATAGTATCTAAGTATTCTGCTCATCAGGTTCAATGATTAAATATGAATTGATTCATTTAGTGAATTAGCTGCAGCTTCCATAATTGATTCCGACAAAGTGGGATGAGCGTGGATTGTCTTTATGATCGAATGAGCAGTTGCACCGTGCGAACGAGCAAGGACTAATTCAGCAATCATTTCAGTAGCTTCACTTCCAATGATATGAGCTCCGAGTAACTCACCATATTTTTCATCAAATATAAGTTTTACAAATCCTTCTCTTTCACCGATTGCAAATGCTTTTCCGCTTGCCATAAAAGGAAATTTTCCAACTTTATACTGAATTCCATGTTCCTTACATTTTTGCTCTGTCAAACCAACACTTGCTACTTGCGGTTGACAATATGTGCAACCTGGAATGTTGTCATAATCAATTGGATGATTCTTAATGCCTTTTATCGTTTCAACACAATGAATAGCTTCTGCACTTGCAACGTGAGCTAACCAAGGCGGACCAATCACATCTCCTATTGCATAAATTCCGGGAATATTTGTTTGGTAAGTATTCTTATCAACTTTAATATGATTTTTAATAATTTCAATTCCTAATTCTTCAAGTCCAATACCTTCAACATTACCAACTACTCCAATTGCATTAAGCACTTTTTCGGCAGTCAATTCTTTTCTAACATTGTTTTGATTAATTGAAACGACGACTTTATCATTTTTTATCTCTGCTTTTTCAACGGTGGTTTTTGTATAAACATCAATTCCTCTTTTCTTAAAATTTTTCTCAAGAGCCTGAGAAACTTCAACATCTTCAATTGGCAAAATGTTATCAAGCATTTCTATTATCGTAACCTTTGTCCCAAGTACACTATAAAAATAAGCGAATTCAACTCCGATAGCACCAGCACCAATTACTATTAAATCTTTCGGAAGTTTTTCTAATATCATTGCTTCTGTGCTTGTTATAATATTTTTCTTATCAACTGGAATTTGAGGAATTGTTCGAGGTCTTGCTCCTGTAGAGATTATTATATTATCAGCACTTATTGATTGAGTTTTTTTACCTGATTCATCGAAAATTTCAATTTCATTCTTACTTGCTAATTTTCCAAATCCTCTTATTCTATCAACTTTGTTTTTTTTAACAAGCATTTCAACATTTTTGGTAATTTTGTCTGAAATGTTACGACTTCTTTTAATTATTTCCTCAAATTTGAAAGTAAGATCCTTCGCATAAATTCCAAAATCTTTGCCGTGATTTTTGAGATTATCATAAATTTCAGCGTTTTTTAATAGAGATTTTGTTGGAATACAACCCCAATTC
The DNA here is from genome assembly GCA_937125135.1 of uncultured Ignavibacterium sp. Lineage (GTDB taxonomy): Bacteria > Bacteroidota > Ignavibacteria > Ignavibacteriales > Ignavibacteriaceae > Ignavibacterium. Next base: position 15,809 of record CAKZLD010000171.1, on the reverse strand, counting down.
AAGCAAATTCCACCTAAGTTATCTTTATCTATCACAACAGTCTTAAAACCCAATTGACCTGCTCGGATAGCAGCGACATAACCACCAGGTCCTCCACCCAAAACAGCAATTTGATATTGATTTGCCATACAATATTTATCCGATTAGTTAATAATTTGTGTTCAAATATAAATAGTTTATCACTACTATAAAACGTCATTTATTGTAAAAAATTTATTATTTGGAATTATTCAAAACTTAAGACTTACAAACTATAATAAAGAACTTAAATGAAAGCACTAAGTAAATCTTGATTACGATGATTTGATTAATCAAATTAAAAATGGCAATTCGTTAATTATAATTGATGAACGTTTTAAGTTGGAAGAACCTCTTTGGATTACAAATTGTGGTTTTGGATTTGATATAAGTTTTGCTCAAATTATTGAGAAGGATGGAAAGTTTTTCTATCCTAATAAAAATGGTGTTATTTAAGCTCTTTCTTCAAACGATGGTAAAATAATATGGAAGTATAGAATCAGTAATGAATTTGTAAATACTGTTACAGTAATTAATAAAAATAATTTAATCGCAACTGATTTTGATGGGAATGTGATTTATTTGCAAATTAAATAACTCTTGCAGTTGACTAAAACTCAAAATCTTTAGGATTATATCCTTGCTCTTTCAAAATCATAAATATCTTTTCGAGAGTTCCATTATCGAGTTGAGGTTTTCTAGCTAATATCCAACCATATTTTCTACTCGGGGTTCCAACAATTGCCCATTGATAGTTTTCATCTAATCCAATTATCCAGTAATCTCCCCAGATTGGTCTCCAACCAAGTATGCTGAAGAAACTGACATCGAGTTTAGCATTAGTTTTATTATCTACTATTCTCGCAACACCTTCAGTTTTTTTTATTTTTCCCTTTTCATCAATGCAGGAATTGATTACTTCAATTTCACCGTTTGCCTTCAATGTATATTTTGCAGTCGTTTCTTTAACACACTCACTCTGAAACCGATTTGGAATTTTTGCTACTTCATACCACAATCCAACATATTTTTTCAAATCGACATAATCAACCGTTTTTGGCACAGATGATTGAGCATAAATTGAAATTGAAGATAGAGCACAAATTAATAAGTATTTCATGTCAAACCTTTATAAAAATTTTCTTCGCATATAAAATCCACATTAAACCAAGCCAAAACAATATATAAAATATTGCAAAACCGAGCGAAGCATTAATTGGTTCTAACCAGGATAAAAAGAACGTTTCATAAATGTATGATTTAATGGTAAATACTTTCCCATCTTCCGTTGTCCATTTAACAAGATAAATAACTCTTCCAATAATTCCAGATAAAAAGAAAACAGTTATCGCATTCATTCCATAAACAAGAAATGGTTTTGTCCACCAGGTTATTTTTTTAATATCAATAAACCAGTAACAGAATGCAAGAAAATGTAATGCTAATCCTGCAGTATATAAGACATAAGAACTCGTCCAAATATTTTTATTCAATGGAAACCAGAAACTCCAAATCCAGCCAGCAAGCATAAGAACATTAGCCCAAATAAAGAGATACACAACTTTTTCTTTTGGCTCAGATTCTTTTCTTAACCAATTACCTGTAAAAATTCCAATCATTGCTGAACTAATTGCTGGTAAAGTTGAAAGAATTCCTTCGGGATCCCACAATTTTGTTTCACTCCAGAGATGTGAGCCTAAAATTATTTGGTCAATCCATGCTGATAAATTTTTACCAGGTTCGAAGTTCGCATATCCAACTCCGGGTACAGGAACAAAACTCATCAACGCAGTATAAGTCAATAAGATAATGCCTGTAAACCAATATTGAAATTTCGTTGATGTACTTAAAAATAAAAATGCAGAGATGCAATAAACGATTGAAATTCTTTGAAGCACACCTGGAATTCTAAATGTTTCCCAAGAAAAATTATGTCCAAATAATAATCCGAAAGGAAAACCATTAAGTATTAAACCCAATAAAAAAAGAATTAAACTTCTTCTTATAATATTTAGGTACAAAGACTTCATACTTCCACCCTGAGCTTTTCGATTTGATAGAGAGTATGAAATAGCTACACCAACGATAAAAAGAAAGAAAGGAAAAATTAAATCTGTGAAAGTACAACCATGCCATTCAGCGTGAAGTAATTGAGGATAAACTGCACTCCAAGTTCCAGGATTATTTACCAATATCATTCCCATAATAGTTATCCCTCTGAAAACATCGAGAGACACTAATCTTTCAGACAGCTTCATTTTTTCTCCAAAATAATAACTGCTCAAAAATAAGTAATATTTTTAAACAATAACTCGTCTCGATTAGTTAGATTCATATTAAATTCATCCACATAAAAAAAGATAAAATATTTTGTCTTAATTTTACGTTAGTTGAATTCAAGAATTTTCTTTCTAAATGGAAACTTATATGAAAACAATATTTTTAATAATTATGATTTCTTCTCTCATTTTATCTCAAACAAAATTCGATGATATAAATAAACTTGTTACTTCGGGTGAATTCACAAATGCAATTCGTTTAATTGATGAAAAATTACAAACACAAAATCTACTTTATGATGACATCTTCCAGCTTCAATTCGAAAAAGAAAGATTAGATAGGATAAGGAAAGATTTCAATAAAACATCGGAAGATATTCTGAAATACGTTAGAAGATATTACCCTCAGGCAGATGAAACATATTTGAAAAAGTGGGAAGATGATGGTTCACTTGAATTTAAAGTAATTGATGGTCAAAAATGGTATTTCTCAAGAGCCGCTTCAAATCTTTTCAGAATAAATAAAGAAGCAAAAAAACAGAAAGAATCAGTTGATGGACCTTATAAAGATCCGCTCGATATTTTTTTAGAGAGTTACGTACCGAAAGTTATTCAGGAATCAAAAGTAAAAAACTCAAAGTTCGTAAACCCATTAACTATGAGATTAAATTATACAGTAACTTTGCTCGAGAATTCTATACCGCACGGAGAAATTGTTCGATGTTGGCTTCCATTTCCCAGGGAAGGTCGCGAAAGGCAGACTGAAATTAAACTGCTCGGAATAAATGCAGATGAATATGTAATTGCAAGTAATGACAACCAACAGAGAACGATTTATTTAGAAAAAGTTGTTCAGGAAAATCAACCAACAATTTTTAATATGGTATTGGAAATTACTTCTTATGCAGAAGTTAATTCAATAGATTTGAATACTATCAAACCTTATAACAAAGAATCAGGTTTATATAAAACATTCACAAAAGAAAGATTTCCGCACATTGTTTTTACAGATAAAATTAAAGAGCTTTCAAAGAGAATTGTTGGTGATGAGAAAAATCCATATTTGATTGCAAGAAAAATTTTCACGTGGATTTCAGATAATATTCCTTGGGCTGGTGCAAGAGAATATTCCACAATAGAAAATATATCAGATTACTGCATTAGTAGAATGCACGGAGATTGTGGAATAAAAACATTGCTTTTTATGACATTATGCAGATACAATGGAATTCCAACAAAATGGCAAAGTGGTTGGATGCTTCATCCGAATGAAGTGAACCTTCACGATTGGTGTGAAATTTATTTCGAAGGATATGGTTGGTTGCCGGTTGATCAATCATTCGGTTTAGTTCAATCTGAAAATGAAGAAGAGAAATATTTCTTTTTTGGCAGCACGGATGCTTTTCATCTGATTACTAATGATGATTATTCCTCTCCTCTTTTCCCCGCTAAAATTTTTCCACGAAGTGAAACAGTTGATTTTCAAAGAGGTGAATTAGAATGGAGAGGCGGTAATATTTATTTCGATAAATGGAAATACAAAATGGAAGTTGAATATTTTGAACAAACTGAAAGAGAGAATTAATGAAGTTTTTAATAGTAATTTTTCTAATATTTTTTTCATTGAGTAAAAATATGGCACAAGTTGATCCACAAATTGAAAAGATAAAATCAATAATCATTGAAGTAAAAAATCTGTATGCACCTGATAAACGAACAGCTTTATTTGATGTTCAATTGGAAAAGATTGGCAAAAAATTTTATATCAAAGGTGAGACGAATCTTAAGGAAGCAAAAGATTATTTAATTCAAAAACTAGACGGTGAAGGTTTGATATATGAAGATAGTGTTGAAGTTCTTCCATCAACACTACTTGGAGATAAAATTTACGGAATAATTAATCTTTCGGTTGCAAACCTAAGAAGTAATCCCGAAAATGCAGCAGAGCTTTCCACTCAAGCATTACTCGGAACTCCAATTAAAGTTATTAAAAAAGGTAAAGGTGGTTTTTACTTAGTTCAAACACCAGATAAATATATTTCTTGGCTTGATGATGACGGTTTTCAAATAATGAATGAATCTACTTGGACTGACTGGAAAAAATCTGAAAAAATTATCTACACAAAAGAATTCGGTTGGGCTTATGAATCTCCGGACAATAATTCACAACACATTTCTGATCTTGTTGTCGGAAATTTATTAAAGTTATTAAATGAAGAAAGTGAATTTTATAAAGTTGAATTTCCTGATGGAAGAATTGCTTTTGTATCTAAATCTGAATCCGAAAAATTTATAGATTGGTATAATCGTCTCAATCCTGATGGTGAGTCAATTCTAAAAACAGCGTTCAAATTTATGGGTGTACCGTATCTTTGGGGAGGGACATCATCAAAAGGAATGGATTGCAGCGGTTTTACTAAAACGGTATATTTTCTTAATGGAATTGTTCTGCAACGTGATGCTTCTCAGCAAGTTAATACAGGAAAATTAGTAGAAGCAATAGACTCGTGGGAGAGTTTTCAACCCGGAGATTTATTATTTTTTGGTACAAAAGCAGAAGGGAATAAAAAAGAAAGAATTACTCACGTTGCAATTTATATCGGTGATGGTGATTTTATCCATGCTGCTGGCAGAGTAAGAGTCAACAGTTTCAACAAATCAAAAACTTATTACAGTGAAGACCGCAAGAAAAGTTTCATAAGAGCGAAAAGAATTCTGAACTCGATTGGTCAAAATGGAATCGAACAAATTCTTGATAATCAATTTTACAAATAGATTAAATAGATAGAAACTTTTCAGTTAATTTATTTTCCGATAAAGATGTCTCTTCAAGCATCTCACTAAACGACTCAATGAACTGAACTGAGTCTTCAGGAAGTTGAGTAGTTATTGTTCTGTTTACAAAATCGAGCGTTATGGACAAATAGTTTCTATTCAGATGTTTTTGAATTGTACCAATAATTCCCGCAAAAGGACCATCCTTTACTAAAACTTTCCTGCCCTCTAATTTTCCGGCTGAAACGAAAACATTCTCTGCTTTCGATAAAAATATTTTAAGATTTTGAATTTGCCAATCAGGAACGATTGCTATTTTGCCTCTATCAAAAAGGCATCTCACGATTGATGGTAGTTCAAGAGCCTGAAGTCTGTCTGATTCATCGCCGCAAATGAAGATATAACTTTTTAATAATACTTCATCAACTATTTTAATCCTGTCACTCCATACTTTATTTCTTCTAATTGTAGCGAGATAATTTTCTATACATAATTTATCTAATTGCTCTTTTGCTTTTTTTTCCTGATTAGGCTTTGTGTAAAGAACATACCAAAACTTTTTTTCTATCATGTCTGAATTTTAAATTATTTAATGATGTAAAAAAAAATGTCACACGCAATCAAGCTGAGTGTGACATCGTATTATAAAACTTCTAAAAGTTTTTATTGCAATTTGAATACAACTGGAATTGAGACTTGAACTCTTACTGGTTTTCCTCTTTGCTTACCGGGTTTAAATTTTGTCTTTTTGACAGCTTCTAATGCAGCTTCATCACAACCAGCACCGATACCTTTGATGATTTTAGCATCGCGTACATCACCATTTTCATCAACAAAAGCTAAAACATAAACTTTACCTTCAACACCAGCTCTTTTAGCAATTTCAGGATAAATTATTTTCTGCTGTATTGCCAATATACCGCCAATTGGTTCAGGCATTTCTTCAACAGCAACAAAATACTGCGGCTCTTCTTCTACAATTTTTTTATCCTCTTTAGGTGGTGGAGGCGGTGCTTGCATTTCAGCTCCTAGATCGATTTCTGTTTCACCAATTTCAATATCTTCTAAAACTTCATCTGAAGGGGCTTCAATAGGAATTGGTGGTTTTGGAGGTGGTGGTGGTCTATTCTCTTGCTTTGTTTGCTGAATGTCTTCTACCTGAAACAACTCCTGAGGTCCTTCTAATTTAACCTCTGAACCTGATAAATCAGGGAAAAATTTAAAGGCCACAATCATTAAGAATAATGATAAGATTAAACTTATCTCAAATACTCTTTTGTATTTTGCCATTAAATCTGCACTTTTTGTTTTTCTGAGAGGCATTTTTACTCCTTAATTCGAAATTTTATATGTCTAACTTAAAAAATGATTTTGAATTATCAAACCAACTTTTTTTAATTATTTTACTTTTCACTCAGATAAAGGTTCCAGCTTAATTCTTAAAAAACTATAAATAAAATTCTTAAACCTGTTGAGAAAATATAATGCTAAAAATGAACCTGCTAAGGTTCCTAAAAAATTAGCTATCCAGTCAATAAATTCAGCAGCTCGACCTGGAATAAATAATTGATGAATTTCATCTACTGCACCATAAACACTGCAAATTATGATTGTAGAAATTAAAGCATAGTTTCTTAAATGCAAATATTTTTTTTGAATTTCTAAGTTATAAAAAAGGAAAAAACTTAGTACGAAATAAGCGAGAAAATGCTGCCATTTATCACTCAGTCCTACAGTCGGGAGACTATCTGAAGGTAGTGAAGTCAAAATTAAAATTGTAATCCAATGTATTATTAAAGGTAACCTTACAAATAAATTTTTCTTGAAATTATCATTATTCACTGATTGAACTCCTTAAATAGCTAATTGCAGTAGGAATATATTTAATTATTTCTGAACTCAAAATGCTAAATTCAGTTTTTTTATCTCTTATTAAATCAGCTGCTAAACCGTGAATGTAAACTGCTGCTAAAGTTGGTTCAAGTATTTTTTTAGATTGAGCTATAAAACCAGCTAACATTCCCGTCAAAGCATCACCGCTTCCAAATTTAGCTAAGCCGTTATTACCGCTTGAATTTATAATTACCTTTTCTCCTTTATGAAAAACTATAGTCGGTGCTCCTTTCAATACCAAAGTTGTTTTGTATTTTTTGGAAAATCCGATTCCATAATTGAGTAAATCTTTTTTCATCTCTTCAATCGGAATACTAATCAAATGACTAAACTCACCTAAGTGTGGAGTTAAAACACAATCAGACAAATTGAGTTTATCCAGATTTTCTTTTATAGCAAAAATTGCATCAGCATCAATGACACAGAATTTAAATTCTTGCCTTGTCAAAAGAAGATTAACGAATTTTATTGTCTCTTCTTCCCTTCCTAATCCGCAACCTAATGCAACAACATCTGCCCATCTTATTTTCTCACGAATTGTTTTATAGTCTTCAGTTTTTAAGAATTTACTGTTTTTATCTCCATAAACTTGAATTACAATTTCAGGTAAATTTTTATAAATATACTTTTTCACTAAATCAGGAACTGTCAATATCACAGCACCTGCACCTGAAATGAAAGCTGAGGCAGAAGATAAAATTGCAGCACCGGGATAATCATAAGAACCAGAGATATTTAACACTTTTCCAGCAGAATATTTATTCAATGTTTTAGATCTTGTGGGCAGAAATGAGAGTACGTCTTCTGGTTCAATTAAAAAAGAATTAGTTTTTAATCTATCAAAGTAGTCTCTCCCAACTCCAATTTCTTCCAAAAAAACATCACCACAAAATTCATATCCATTTGAAAATAAAAGTCCTTTTTTAAGCTCGCCTAATGTGATGGTTAAATCTGAATTAAATACAACAGAACCATAACCGGTATCAGAATTAAGTCCTGTCGGTACATCAATTGCAACTTTTTTATTTGGAAACGAATTTACTTTTTTTACGATTGATAAAATTGGTTCTTTAAGTTCTCCTGAAAATCCGCTACCAAGCATTGCATCAATCACTAAATCTGTCTTTTTTAAGCCATTAACATCATTTATCGAATTAAATTTTTTAAGAAAAATATTTTTTCTCGTCTTAGCAAGATTACGAAGAATATTATAATTTGTTCTGCAATCTTCAGTCATTTCGTTATCATTGCCGAGATGAATACAGCGTACAATTAAACCAGCATTTGATAAGTGCCTTGCAACAGTAAAACCATCACCACCATTATTTCCTCTACCGCAAAGAATTCCAACAGATTTGATGTTTGGAAATTTTTCTAAAATCAAATTTGAAATATTCTTCGCAGCATTTTCCATCAACACAATTGAGGGAACTCCGAGAGAATTGATAGCGAATGAATCAAAGTTCCTAATTTGTCCGGTTGAATATAATGGGATCATTTTTATCTTATTTTATTGTTCAAGATAAATTCCCATAAATAAAATTAAAGTGCAGAATTTATTATACTAAGAAATGAACCAGGGAATATTCCTAATACTACAATTAACAAGCAGGAAATAAATAATGCAATCAGTCCTGTGTTTGACTGACTAATTTCCAGACTATTTTCAGATTCTTTGAAGTACATTATTACAACAAGTCGTAAATAGAAATAAACACTAATTACACTGGACAGAACTCCCAAGATGGCCAGAATTGTCAAATCAGATTTGATAGCAGCCATAAAGATGTAATATTTTCCAAAGAATCCTGCAAACGGAGGAATTCCAGCGAGTGAGAACATTAGCAATGAAAGTAAACCAGCTAATAGTGGTTGCTTATTCGATAAACCTGAATAGTCATAGATATCAAGATTTTTTTCTTCTTTCGATTCAATTATGCTCACAATTCCAAAAGCACCAAGATTCATTAGCGAATAAGCTGTAAGATAAAAAATAACACCAGCAATCCCTTCCGAATTTGATGCTGCTAAACCAATAACTAAATATCCGGCATTAGAGATAGATGAATAAGCAAGCATTCTTTTTATATTGGTTTGACTAATTGCTACAATGCTTCCAAAAAACATTGAAAAAACCGCAATTACAGAAAGAAACGGAGTGATAATTTTAGTTGCACCAGAAGAAAATAAAGCAAAGAAAGAAACTATTATCGCAGAAAAAGCAGCTGTTTTTCCTGCAGTAGAGAAAAATGCAGAAATCGTTGAAGGCGAACCTTGATAAACATCCGGTACCCACATGTGAAATGGAAACGCTGCAATCTTGAAAGAAAATCCAATTAAAAATAACAGAACACCTGAAATGAAAAGTAAATTTCCGGAAAGTTCAATAAACTTAGATGCAATTATATCAATCGAAGTACTTTGAGAAGTTCCATAAATAAGAGCAATTCCATAAACAATAAATCCTGTTGCAAATGCACCGAGTAAAAAATATTTGAGTGATGCTTCAATTGCATTCGCTCTCTTCCTGTTTATTCCAGCCAAAACATAAAATGAAACGGACATCAATTCTAATCCTAAAAAAATAACAAATAAGTCTTTCGCAGCAGCCATTAACATCATTCCTAAAACTGATGTTTGCAAAAGGATATAATATTCTCCAAAAAGTGCATCATATTTTTTAAGATATTCAATAGAAAGTAAACAGACAATCATTGCTGTAAAATTGAATAGAGCATAAAATATATTTACATAACCACCAGTTGCAACCATATTTTGCAGAATAACTGATTTCGCATCAATAGTCCAAAGAGAAACCATACCTACTACAAAGAAAAGAATAATCGAAAACCAACTCATGAACACTAAATTTTTCTTTGAAAAAAGTTCAACGGAAACGGAAATTAAAATTCCAGCACCGATTAAAATCATTGGTATGAAATTGTAAAACTCTTGCAAATTATTAAACATATTTTACTCTAACTATTTCTCTAAAATGTTTGATACATTGATTGGATTATTTACCTGATAAATAACTTTCTTTACTGCTTTTTCAGATAAATTAAGAAATGTTGATGGATATATCCCAATCCAAACAATAAAAATAAAAATTGGAATCAGAACAAAAATTTCTCTGGAATTCATATCCGTTAATTTTTCGAGCTTTGGATTCTTTAATTCACCAAATGCTACACGCTGATACATCCATAATAAATAAACAGCTGCGAAAATTACTCCTGACGCTGCAAAGACAGTGAACCACCAACTATTCAAAACACCTGATTTAAATGAACCTAAAAGAATCAGAAACTCACCGATAAAACCATTAAGCCCCGGTAATCCTATTGAAGAAAGAGAAGCAAATAATAAAGAGAATGCGAAAAACGGAACAACTTTTGCGATTCCACCATATTCGGAAATTTCTCTTGTGTGAGTTCTTTCATAAATTACTCCAACCAAAAGGAACAATGCCCCTGTTGATAGACCGTGATTGATCATTTGAATCACAGCCCCCTGAATTGATTCAGTTGTAACAGCAAAAATTCCCAGTACGACAAAACCAAGATGTGAAACGGATGAGTACGCAACTAATTTTTTCATATCCGTTTGAACCATCGCTACTAAAGCTCCGTAAATAATTCCAATCACTGCAAGAATAGATATGTAAGGAGCCATTAAAATTGTTGCATCAGGAAATAAAGGTAAATTGAATCTTAGTAAACCGTAAGTTCCCATTTTAAGCAACACACCTGCAAGAATTACAGACCCAGCAGTTGGAGCCTGAACGTGTGCATCAGGTAACCACGTGTGAAACGGAAATAAAGGAACCTTAATTGCGAAGCTAAGACCAAATGCAAGAAACATCCATATTTGTAAGTCTCTTGTAATTGTTGGAGCAACTTTCAATAGTTCTGTAAAGTCGGTTGTAAATCCGCCTAAAATATTTACAGAATAAACTGCTATCCAAATAATAGCAACAAGCATTAACAAGCTGCCAAGCATCGTATAAAGAAAAAATTTTATTGCAGCATAAATTCTTTCTCTGCCACCCCAAATTCCTATTATAAAATACATCGGAATGAGCATTGCTTCCCAGAAAATATAGAAAAGGAATAAATCAAGAGATGCAAAAACTCCAAGCATTCCTGTTTCAAGAAGCAACATAAAAAATGTAAACTCTTTAACTTTGTGCTCAATGCTTGACCAACTTGAAATAAGAGTCAGTGGAGTGATGAAAGTTGTTAATAAAATTAAAAGAAGTGAAATGCCATCAATACCAACAAAGTAAAAAACATTTATTCCATCAATCCATTTGAATTTGTGTATAAACTGAAAATCAGAATTGTTACTATCAAATGAAAAATAAATTATCAATGAAACGATGAAGGTAATAATACTGAAGAATAAACCAAGATTTTTTATTAACTCAGTCTTTTCATTTTTAACTGATAAGATTATCAATGAACCGATAAGTGGTGTAAAAATTAAATATGTCAGTAAGAAATTATTTTCCATAAATTAAAAACTTATTATTATCCAAAATAAAGTTAGAGCAATTCCAAAAACCATAATCAATGCATAGAACTGAGCTATGCCATTTTGAAATTTTCTTAAAACTGAAGCTGAAGAATCAATAATTTTTGCAAGTGAGTGAATTAATCCGTCAATTATCTTTCCGTCAGTAAATTTCCAAAAAACATTTCTGGATACTGCAACTATCGGATTAACTATTAAAGCATCATAAATTTCATCCACATAATATTTATTCCATAAAGTCTTATAAAGTCCGGAAAATTTTTTCGAAGCATTTTCTGCAATTTGTGGAGACTTAAGATAAACATATCTTGCAAATAGAATTGAAGCTCCTGCAAACAATACTGATAATACCATCAAAAGAATTTCTTCTAAATGAGTGTGAAATCCGAATTGCATTAATTTTCTTTCAGCATCTGCAAAAATCGGACTGAGCCAATTATGAAATTGATTTCCGTGTTCGCCTGAAAAGACTTCTGGAATACCAACAAAACCACCAATAACAGAAAGAACAGCAAGTACAATTAGAGGAATAGTCATTACCTTCGGAGATTCGTGAGGATGTTTATCGTGACCAAATCTTTCCTTACCTTCAAATGTTAGAAGATACAATCTGAACATATAAAAAGCAGTCATTAAGGCTGTAATTACACCGACTACCCAAAAAATTATTCCGACATTTGCATAAGAATACCAAAGTATTTCATCCTTACTAAAAAATCCTGAAAGTGGTGGAATTCCGGAGATTGCTAATGCAGCAATCAGAAAAGTTAGAGCAGTATGGGGCATATATTTTTTTAAGCCACCATATTTTTGAATATCCTGTTCTTCGTGCATTGCATGAATTACACTTCCGGCACCAAGAAACAAAAGTGCTTTAAAGAATGCGTGAGTCATTACGTGAAAAATACCAGCACCAAAAGCACCAACACCCATCGCCAAAAACATATAACCTAATTGGCTAACCGTGGAATACGCAAGAACTTTTTTAATATCGTTTTGTACTAATCCAATTGTTGCAGCAAAAAAAGCGGTCATTATTCCTATTATTGCAACGACCATCATTATGGCAGGAGCTGATGCAAAAATTATAGAACATCGTGCTACCATATAAACTCCAGCAGTGACCATTGTAGCAGCGTGAATCAAAGCAGAAACAGGAGTAGGGCCTGCCATTGCATCTGGCAACCAAACATATAAAGGAATCTGTGCAGATTTACCAGTTGCTCCAATAAAAAGGAATAAAGCTATAAAGCCGTATGTAGCAGTTGAAATTGAAAATGTGTTTGCTTTTGAAAAGACTTCATTAAAATTGAGAGATCCAAAAGTTAAAAAGATTAAAAACATTCCGAGTAAAAAACCAAAATCACCAATTCTGTTTACTATGAAAGCTTTCTTTGCTGCGTCTGCAGTTGTGCTTTTTTCGAATTTTCTATCATACCAAAATCCAATGAGCAGATAGGAACATAAACCGACACCTTCCCACCCTAAGAAAAGCAAAACAAAATTATCAGCAAGTATCAAATTCATCATAGCAAAGATGAAAAGGTTCAGATAAGCAAAGAATCTCCAAAATCCTTTGTCTCCATGCATATATCCAATTGAATATACGTGAATAATAAATCCAACTCCTGTAACTACCAAAGCCATTACAAGTGATAATTGATCAACTTGATAAGCAAAGCTTACATCTAAACCGCCGACTTTTAACCAGGTAAAGAGTGTAACTATTAATTGTCTTTGCTCATTTGGTAAAGCAAGAGTTTCAAAGAATGCAAGTAAAGTAATGATAAAAGAAATTCCAATTGTGCTACTACCAATTAGTCCAATAACTTTTTCACTTTTGATCTTACTGCCGAAAATTCCGTTTATTAAAAAACCTAAAAGTGGAAGAACTACTGTTAAATAAATCAATTCACGCATAAGTCAATTTACCACTTGAGAATGTTTATATCATCAATATTAACTGTTAATTTATTTCTAAATATTGCAATAATAATTGCAAGTCCGACTGCTGCTTCTGCGGCTGCAACTGTCATAACAAAAAACACAAACAGCTGACCGACGGAACTTCCAAGATAAGATGAAAATGCAACGAGAGTAAGATTTGCGGAATTAAGCATAAGTTCGATACACATAAAAACTATTATCGCATTTCTTCTTGTTAATACGCCGGCAACTCCGACAATGAACATAAATGCGCTCAGAATTAGATAATATTCAATTGTTATTGTCATATTCAATCAACTTTTTTCTTTGCTAAAATTAATGCTCCGATCGTAGCTGCCAGAAGAAGAAAACCAGCAGCTTCGAATGGCAATACATAATCCTTAAATAAAATATATCCTATTGATTCAATAGTTCCTGCTTCAACACTTTCATTAAGATTTTTTGGAATTATTGCGGAAGGTCGAGAGAAGAATATGATGTAAATAAGCTGCAAAAAAACGAAACCTGCAATTACAAACGCAAATATTTTAATCTTGGGATTTGCCTCTAAAAACTTTTTCTCATTTTCAGGTCTCAAAAGCATTATAACAAAGAGGAATAAAACCATAATTGCACCTGCATAAACAATAACCTGAGTAACTGCAATAAACTGGGCATTTAAGGTTAAATATAACCCTGCTAATGAAGCAAAATTCAATATCAGATATAATGCTGCAATAACTGCATTATTTCTTGTAATCATCAAAATTGATGAAACTGCAGCGACGAAACCAAATACAAAAAAAAATATAATTTCTAAATTCATAAAACTAAGGTGTATTTCTGTAAATCATTCTTGGAAATGGAATTGCTTCTCTCAAATGCTCAAGCCCGCAAATCCAACTAACTGTTCTCTCTAAACCAAGTCCAAAACCAGCGTGAGGAACTGAACCGAATCTTCTTAAATCCAGATACCATTCAAAAGCTGATTGTGGAAGATTATGCTCTTTAATTCTTTCAAGTAAAAGATTTAAATCATCTTCCCTTTGACTTCCGCCTATAATTTCACCATAACCTTCGGGAGCTAAAACATCAACTGCTAAAGCATATTTAGGATTTTCAGGATCTCTTTTCATATAAAAAGCTTTCACTTCTGCTGGATAATGATGAACCATTACAGGTCTATCGAACTGTTCGGAAATAATTGTTTCATCACCACCCCCGAAATCATTTCCCCACTGAAAGTCCACACCATTTTTTCTGAGTATTTCAATTGCTTCATCATAATGAACCCTTGGGAATGGCTTTTTAACATTTTTAAGTTTTGTAGTATCTCTTTCCAAAATATTAAGTTCTTCTTCTTTTTCTTTTAGAACGGTCTGAACTATGTATTCAAGAAATTCTTCAGCCAAATCCATATCATCATTGAGATCTGCAAAAGCAACTTCTGGTTCAATCATCCAGAATTCTGTAAGATGTCTTCTCGTTTTTGATTTTTCCGCTCTGAAAGTCGGTCCAAATGTATAAACTTTCCCTAAAGCAAGAGCGCCTGCTTCAGCGTATAACTGACCTGATTGTGTTAAATAAGCAGAGCCTAAATCAAAATAAGTAGTTTCGAATAAAGTTGAAGTTCCTTCAACTGCATTTGGAGTAAGAATTGGTGTATCTAATAATGTAAAACCTCTTCCGTCAAAAAAATCCCGAATTGCTTTAACAACACGATGACGGATTTTCATTATTGCAACCTGACGCTTTGAACGAAGCCAAAGATGACGATTATCAAGAAGAAATTCTATTCCATGCTCTTTTGGAGTAATCGGATAATCGTGTGTCTCGTGGATAATTGTTAAATCTCTTGCATCAAGTTCATATCCACCCGGTGCTTTCGGTTGAGCTTTAACTATTCCTTTAACAACTAGAGATGATTCCTGACCTATTCTATCCGCTTTATCGAAAACTTCATCACTGACATTTCCTTTGAAATAAACACATTGAGCATATCCAGTACCATCACGAACAACTAAGAATTTTATTTTACCACTTGATCTTTTATTATAAAGCCATCCAGCTATTGTAACTTCCTTTTCAACGAACTGATAAAGGTCTGAAATATTTACTTTCTGCATTAACTTCTATTTTTCTTAAAAATTGTTGCCAAATATAAAGGCGGACTAAAAAATATCAAATCAAAGTTTTGTTGAATCATGGTTTAAATGAGTAAAGAATTACAGTAATTAATATCGGAATTATTTTATAATACGTTTCTAGAGACTTTAAACTTTTTAATTTATTTCAAATCAATCCAAACTCAAAAAAAATCCCGAAGATTTCTCTTCGGGATTATCGGTGACCCCAAGGGGATTTTCCAAAGGATCCTGCGGA
>CAKZLD010000170.1 GCA_937125135.1 uncultured Ignavibacterium sp. | reverse complement strand
GCAACTCAGAAAACTGTTGACGGTCCTTCAAAGAAAGATTGGAGAGGCGGAAGAGCTGCCGCAATTAATATTATTCCTTCAACTACCGGAGCTGCTAAAGCAGTTGGTGAAGTTCTTCCAGCTGTTAAAGGTAAATTAACAGGAATGTCTTTCAGAGTTCCAACTGCTAACGTTTCTGTTGTTGATTTAACATTTAGATCGGTTAAAGAAACATCTATTAAAGAAATTGATGCGTTATTAAAGAATGCTTCTGAAACATATCTGAATGGAATTCTGGGTTATTGTAATGAAGAATTGGTTTCAACAGATTTCAATCATGATGAAAGATCTTCTATTTATGATTCATTAGCAACTCTTCAAAATAATTTCAAGGATGAAAAAAGATTCTTCA
The DNA here is from genome assembly GCA_937125135.1 of uncultured Ignavibacterium sp. Lineage (GTDB taxonomy): Bacteria > Bacteroidota > Ignavibacteria > Ignavibacteriales > Ignavibacteriaceae > Ignavibacterium. The sequence continues at coordinate 35,623 of CAKZLD010000170.1, read as the reverse complement.
AAATAGTAGCTTGGTACGATAACGAGTGGGGATACTCTCACAGATGTGTTGACCTTTTGATGAAATTATCTAAAATGTAAAATTGTTAAATCAGAGAGTTTTGGCATCTGCTTAGCTCTCTGAGTTTTATTTCAAAATGTTATGGGAGAAATATGAACAAACTGAGTATTGATAAAGTTAATCTAAAGAGTAAAAGAGTTTTTGTTCGGGTTGATTTTAATGTTCCATTAGATGAGAACTTGAACGTTACTGATGATATTAGAATAGTTGAATCTCTTCCAACTATCAAAAAAATAATCAATGAAGGCGGAAAAGCAATTCTTGCTAGCCATCTCGGACGACCAAAAGGAGGGCCAAATCCTAAATACAGCTTGAAACCTGCGGCAGAGAGACTGTCCTATTTGTTAGGAAAAGAAGTTAAACTCGCACCAGATTGTATTGGAGAAGAAGTGAAAGCTATGGTTAATCAAATGCAGGATGGTGATGTTTTATTACTTGAAAATGTTCGGTTTCATCCTGAAGAAGAAAAAAATGATCCAGAATTTTCAAAGCAATTAGCTGAATTAGCTGACATTTATGTGAATGATGCATTTGGTAGTGCACATCGTGCTCACGCTTCAACTGAGGGAATCACAAAATATGTATCAACTTCTGTTGCAGGATATTTAATGCAAAAGGAACTCGATTATTTGGGAGCAGCATTAGCAAATCCTAAAAGACCTTTTACAGCAATTCTTGGAGGTGCTAAAATTTCCGGAAAGATTGATGTGATTAATAATCTGATTGATAAAGTTGATACCTTGATTATTGGTGGAGGGATGGCTTTTACTTTCTTTAAAGCTCAGGGAAAAGAAATAGGTAAGTCATTGTTAGAAGAAGATAAAATCGAATTGGCAAAAGAAATTTTAGAAAAAGTAAGTAACTCCAATGTAAAATTTCTACTTCCGATAGATGTAGTTGTTGCATCGGAATTCAATAACGATTCGCCTTCTTCAATTGTATCCATTGATGAAATTCCTGCTGATAAAATGGGATTAGATATTGGACCAAATACTTTCGAGCTATTAAAGAATGAAATATTGAATTCAAAAACGATAGTTTGGAATGGTCCAATGGGTGTTTTTGAAATGGACAATTTTGCAAAAGGCACTTTTGAAATAGCAAAAGCATTAGCAGAAGCCACCGAACAAGGTGCAATAACTGTTATAGGTGGTGGAGATTCTGCATCAGCTATTGCTAAAGCTGGATTGAAAGATAAAGTATCACACGTTTCTACAGGTGGTGGAGCTTCTCTTGAATTTCTTGAAGGGAAGATCTTGCCTGGTGTTGCAGCTTTAAATGATGAATAAATAAAGGATAAACTTTGAGTAATTACTATCAGCCAAGGGGAATATTTGGATTCAATTTGTTTCCGCCGGTAATCAAAAATTTATTGATTATCAACATAGCAGTGTTTTTTGTCCAGATCATTATGCAAAATCTAACTTTCAATGGAAATAATGCAGAAGGTATATTGATCAGATGGTTTGCCTTAAATCCTATTTTGGTTGATGAGACATATTCATATCCCTTCGCGTTTCAGATTTGGCAGTTGATTACTTATCAATTTTTACACGGAGATTTTAGTCACATTCTTTTTAATATGTTCGGTCTTTGGATGTTTGGTGCTGAGATTGAAAATATTTTTGGTTCAAGGAAGTTTTTAATCTTTTATCTGTTGGCTGGTGTATCTGCAGGAATACTTCATCTGTTTTTGTCACCACTACTGGGAAGTACTCCTGCGCCTACCATTGGTGCTTCAGGCTCTGTATTTGGGGTTTTAGTTGCATTTGCAATGCTGTTTCCGGATAGATACATATTCTTATATTTTTTAATTCCTGTGAAAGCAAAGTACTTAATTGGTTTTCTTATTGTCTTCGAATTTTTAGCTATTAACTCGGCGCAAAGCAATGTTGCTCATCTTGCTCATCTTGGTGGAGCATTGTTTGGCTTTCTTTATCTTTTACTTGATAAAAACTTTGATATCGAGTTAAAAAATGTTTTCAGGAGAGAGTACTATTACAGAAAAAATTACGGAAATAGGTATCAGGATTATTATACGCCTTCATCATCGAGAAGAAGAAATGATGATGTCGAAGAAGTAAAATACATAGACATCGAAGAGGAGGAGATAATTACTCAAAAGGAAATTGATGAAATTCTTGATAAGATCAGTAAGTCTGGCTATCAGAACCTTACTGAAAGGGAAAAAAGAATACTTTTTGAAGCAAGTAAGAAAATGAAATAATTTGAAAAGATTTTTCTTATCCACATTGTTTTTGTTTTTATTATTCGCTTGCAAAGACAAGCCCCCTGTTGATGAACACAAATTTATGCTGGTTTATATCGATTTAATTTCTTTCCCTGATACTCTCTACAATCAACCCGAAATGTTTGAAAAATTTAAAGAAGACGTTTTTGCTAAATATGGAATCAAAAAGGAAGATTATAAAAAAATGGTTGAATATTATAATTCTAAACCGGAATTATGGGAACAGTTTTTTCAAAAAGCAATCGAATACGTTGAAGCAAAATCTGATTCTTCATTCCTTAATTAGTTAACTCTTTTTGAATCTTAGCTAAAGCAATTCTCAACTCTGAAATACTGCAATCAATTTTAAATTCTTCGGCAAGTTTCTTTTTTATAAGCTTCAAATCTTTAATTTCCTTTTTAACAATTTCTCTTACTGCATCAATTTGGGTTTCAGAAATAATTTTTTCGAGTTTCAAATTTGGAATAATTGAAATCAGTGTTTCTATTTGCATTGATATTATTGCTTCGTCAAGATTTCTTAATTTAGAAATTTCTTTCAAATTATAACCCTTACTCAGCAGCTGATAAGTATCTTCAATGTTTTGAGGAATTTCTGATTCACTCGGAGACTTTTTTGAATCAAGATAGTTTTTGACTTCATTTAATATCTCTTCACCAATTTTATTAAAAATTCTGAAAGTGAACCCTTCAACACTCATCAACTTAAGTTTATTGTCTGGTTTTAGTTTTGAAATTCTGGCAAGAACAATATCAGGGCAAATCATATTTGGAGTCTGCATAAGTTTTTTTGAAACTTTTAATCTAACCTGAACCAATTTATTATAAAGTTCCAAATGGCTGAAAACATCATCATCAGATTTTGCTTCGGATTTCGGATTCTCATTGACATTTTCATACTCATATTTCTTAAATAAAACTTTATTGCAATTATCACACTTACCACAATTGTAATTTTCCGTTTCTTGTCCGAAATATTTCAAAATATATTTGAATCTGCATTCGTTTGTGTAAACCATATTTTTCATTTTTTCTAATTTATCGGAAGCAATCAAAAAGTATTTGTTTATCTCGGAATAATCGAGTTTAAGTTTTTCTTTCGGGACTCGTGGTTTTAATAATGTGACTGTTTCTTTTCCTTCGAAACAGTAGTAATCAATTATTCCAAAATCTTTTAAGAAATTCAGATAAAATTTTTGAGCATCTGTACTCAATCCTGTATTAGTTTCAATAAAATAATAATCAATACTTACTTTAGAAGTAAAAATTTTATTCCCATAAGTTCGCGCAAGGAACAAGATTAATAATTTTAATTCAGGACTAGAAAGACTTTTAACAAATCTTTTTACTTTGTCAGGAGTTTCCTTAAAAATCATAGAATCGGTAGTTATCAAACCCGAATTCACTTTCAGATATTCAGCTTTTTCTAAATATTTTAGTGAAGATTGTATTAATGCAGAAGATATAGACTTATTCAAATATGTTTTGAGATAATCGTAATTGATAGGAATTTCGTTGGTTATAATGTTACCAACTGCAAGCTGAACAGAGTCGCAAATCCCACTATAAACACTTTGAATAATTTCTTTCGTTGGATATGAATTATTAATAAAATATTTATGAACATCTGTATCTCTTTCTTTAAATAAAAGAAATACGTTTGAAGGCTTTCCATCTCTTCCGGCTCTACCGAATTCCTGATAGTAACTTTCAATTGTAGCAGGTATATCATAGTGAATTACCGTTCTGATATTTTTTTTGTCAATTCCCATTCCGAATGCATTTGTAGCGACAATTATCGGAATATTCCCTTCAATAAATTCTTCTTGTATTTTTTTTCTGATTATTGGATTCAATCCTGCATGATAAAACTCTGAGTTATATTTATTAAGATTCAAAAACTGATTTATCAATTCTGCTTTTCGTCTTACGGAAGTATAAATAAGAGTAGGAGTTGGATTAACTTTTAATATTTCTAAAAGTTTTTCTTTCTTTTTTGAAGTATTGAAAACATTTATTGAAATATTATCTCTTTCAAATCCCTTAACAATTAAAAGTGGTTCCTTTAATCCTAACTGCTCGATTATATCAAAAACTACTTCTGGTGTAGCAGTTGCAGTGAATGCAGAAACTTTTTTTATCTCAAGGAAATCAATAAAGTTTTTCAGTTTTGTGTAGCTTGGTCTGAAATTATGTCCCCATTCACTAATACAATGAGCTTCATCAATAAACAAGTACTCAGGATTTAATGATTTTAATCTTTCAGCGAATTCTTTTGATTGAAGTCTTTCAGGAGCGAGATAGAGCAGTTTGATTTTTTTTCCATTTATTTTTTGAAGAGTTTTTTCAATTTCAAACCATTCTAAAGTACTGTTAATAAATGCAGCAACCTCTTCTTTCTTATTGATCGAGTCCACCTGATCTTTCATCAAAGCAATTAACGGAGAAACCACAATCGAAAAATTTTCTGACATCAAAGAAGGAATTTGGTAGCAAATAGATTTGCCGGCACCTGTTGGCATAACTGCCAAAACATTTTTTGATTCAATGATTTTCGCAATGATTTCTTTTTGTGAAGATCGAAATTCATTAAATCCAAAATATTTCTTTAATGTTAATTCGGCTTTATGTAGCAATTCAGTCAATGAATAAAAGTCCTTTTAATTATCACTCTTAAAATATAACTCTTTAAGATATTTTAGTTCACTTGTTATTCCATTATCAGATAGATATATTTTCAATTATGAATTCGACTATTATAAAATTTATTTCAATACTAATTCTGATTTTTATTTTAGCAGGCTGTGCTACTTCGTCGGATTATCCAACAAAAAAAGAGGATAATCATAAAGGATTATTATCTGATAAAGAACGACAAAGACTAGCTTTGGAAAATGTAATTGATGGAAATATTCTGATGGCGAAATCAGACTACAGTCTTGCATTGAAGAAGTTTGAAACGGCTCTTTCTTACGATACCTCAGCAGGTATATGTTTTGCTCTTTCAAAAGCATATTTATTCAATAATAGATTAAATTCTGCTCTTCAGTTTGCAAACAAAGCAATTGAACTCGATTCATCTATTTCAGATTTTTATATCCTACTTTCAGACGTTTATAGTTTTGGAAAGAAGAAAAATTCGGCGATTGAAGTTCTGGAAAAAGCAGTTGAGAAATTTCCTGATAATTACCAACTGCAATACAAACTTGCCATTTTTCTTGAGGAAGATCGTCCTTTGCGTGCAATAGAATTATATGAAAAGTTGTTGAAATCGGTTGGGTCAGATTGGAATATCTTGGCAAGAATTTCTGATTTACAACGCAGACTTGGAAATATTAATGATGAAATTATCGCTCTTGAACGACTTCTGAAAATTGATCCGGGTAATAAAACCATTATAAAAAACCTTATTGATTTATATTTAATTCAAAATCGAAACTCTCAAGCAATTACTCTTATTGATGAACTTCTTGAATTAAATCCTGAAGACATTTCTTCCAGACAAAGAAAAATTGACTTATATCTAAATGAAAAAAAATGGGATAAAGTATATCAAGAAATTGAACTTATAATGAAATCTGATGAACTTGATTATCAGTCGAAATTCGATATCGGATATTTCTTTTTCGAAAAGTCTTTTCGTGATTCTTCAGCCTTACAGATATCTAAGATGATTTTCAACCAATTAGATAATGACACAAGTTACTGGCAGATTAAGTTGGTTTTAGGTGCAATAGCAATCAATCAACGTGAAGATTTAAAGGCAATAGAATACTTTAAATATGTAACAGAAAATGCTTACTGGAGTGTTGATTCGTGGGTGAGATTAGGTGCACTTCATTTCGATAATAAAAAATACTACGAAGCTGAAAAAATTATGCTTGAAGCAGTGGAGCTTTTTCCAAATGATTATTTTATCAATTTTATTTTAGGATTATCACTTGCTCAATTAGGTAAAAACGATACAGCAGCTATTTATTTGAAGAAATCTGTTAATCTAAATCCACGCGATGTTAATACAATTAGTGCGTATGCTTATACTTTGAGTCAATTGAAAGAACAAGATTCTGCAATAACTTATCTGGAGAAAGCCTTATTCTTAAATCCAAATGAAGTTAATGTACTAGGAACTTTAGCTCTGATTTATAATGAAAAAAAGTTTTATGATAAAAGCGATAGCCTGTATGAAAAAGCATTACTAATTAGTCCTGATGATGCAATAATAAATAACAATTATGCTTATTCACTATCTACAAGAGGTTTACAACTTGAGCGTGCGCTTCAGATGGTAAACATTGCTTTAGAAAAGGATTCATTAAGCTCTGCTTTTTTGGATACGAAAGGATGGATTTTATATAAACTTGGTAGATATGAAGAAGCAAAATTTTATGTTGAAAGAGCTGTTGAAGTCGGAACTCAAAGTGCGGTGATTATTGATCATTTGGGAGACATCGAATTTAAGTTAGGTAATATTGAGCGTGCGAAAGAGCTTTGGAGAAAAGCATTCGATCTTGATCCATCAAAAACTGAAATCGAACTAAAAATTATTAAAGGTGAAATTTGAAATCATTTATGTTTATCAGAATAATCATCTTGTTGATTTTAACAATTACATTTTTGAGCTGCGTTCCGTCCCGACCCGGCGACGACGTAGAAATTTTATCAGCAGATAGATTAATTAATAAGTTAGAAGCCAACAGAAGAAGGATTAAAAATTTTGAAGGCACAGGAACTTTAATAGTAAATACACCAACTTTAGAAAATTCAGCAAATTTCAGAGTTGTTTTAGTAAAACCTGACTCAATCTTTTTCAACGTATTAGGTCCATTTGGAATTGAACTCGGACAAGCTTTGGTAACTGATAAAGAATTTATTTTTTATGACGCCTTGTCAAACACAGCTTACACTGGAGAAATTGATAGTGAGGTTCTTCAGAACATCTTCCGTATTGATTTACCATTCCGAGATATAATTGATGCATTAACTGGCTCTGTTAATCTAACGAAACAATTATATAAATCTCCTGATAAGTTTAATGTAATTTATGATAAGTACCAACTTTCATATTTTGATTCATTAAACGGCATCACTACTAATTACAAAATTGATGTAAGAAGATTGGGAATTACTGAATATGAATTAAAATCCGCTGATTCAAAATTTGAAGTCATTGGCAACTTTTCTGATTTTGAAGTGTTAGAAAACGTCGCTATTCCATATAAAATAGTTGTTTCAAATAAATCCTCAGGACAAAGAATTGAAATCAACTATAAGAAAATTAATGTCAATAAAAGAAACTTGTTTATAGATTTCATATTACCGGATGATGTGGATATAGTTAAATGGTAAATAAGATAGACATTTTCCTATTCGTTCTTCTGTTTAGTTTTATTCTAATAGCTCAGTCAAAAGAGATAGAAGAAAAAACAAAAAGACTTGATGAATTAAGGAACGAGATTCAAAAACTTGAGAAAGAACTAGAAAGCAAAAAAGAGCAAGAAAAGAACACTTATTCAAATTATACAAATCTGAGCAAACAAAAATTTTACTTTGAAAAGATTATCAGTACACTCAGAAAAGAAGAGACTTCAAAATCACAGCAAATTGAAAAAATTAAATCCGAAATGAAATCAAAAGCTAATCAGATAAATCAGATTAAATCAGAATATTCCAAATATGTTGTTTATAATTATAAGTTTGGAAGAATTTCTGAACTTGAGGCAATTTTGAATTCAAAAAATCTGAGGCAAGCAATTTTTCGGATTAAATATCTGCGCGATTTTTCTAAAAGAAAACAAAATGATTTAATGGTTCTGAATTCCAGATTGAATGAGCTCTCTAATCTTCAAAGTAATCTTGAAAAGGAAATTGAAGAAAAACGTTTATTAACAGCTGAAAAAAACAAAGAATTATTCTCTCTCAATGATAAAATAAATTCTGAACAAAAATTACTAAGCGAACTTAGAAAAGACAGAACAGTTATTTCAAAACAAATTTCTGATAAAAAGAAATCAGAAGTTGCTATAAAGAATCTCATTGAAAAACTGATTGCAGAAGCTCAAAAACCAAGGGTGGTTGAAAAAAAGAATCCTGAAAAAATTATTTCGACGAATGAAACAAATGAAGAGAAAGTGTTTGATGATGAATTTCTTACAAGTTCAGTATCATTCAGCGAACTGAAAGGAAGATTGTCGTTCCCAGTAAGCAGAGGAAAAATCATATCAGATTTTGGCACTCAAAAAAATGTGAAATTGAGAACATTCTCTGTTAATTACGGAATTGATATTCTATGTAATGATCCTTTAGTAAAAACTGTCTCAGATGGAATTGTAAGTGCTATTGAATGGCTGCCGGGTTATGGTACTGTGGTAATCATTACGCACAAAGGAAATTACAGAACAGTTTACGGACATCTTGAAAATATTCAGGTGTCCGAAAATCAGAGAGTTTCTGCTGGTAGTGTTATTGGTTCAGTCAGCAATAGTTTGGAAGGACGAGTGTTACATTTTCAGATTTGGAATGGTCGTCAAAGTGTTGATCCTATCACTTGGCTTAAAAAATAATTTAAAGTGAATTTTCTTAGCAATAAAATACAGAACAATAAAGTTTTATTATCCAATATAGGCTCACTTTCTGTTGTTCAATTGATTAACTATTTAATTCCTTTAATCACTCTTCCTTATGTTGTTCGAGTTTTAGGTCCCGAGAATTTTGGCGTTGCAAGTTTTTTTATCGCTTTCATAAACTATTTAACTTTAATTACTGATTACGGATTTAATTTTTCAGGTGTGCGAGATGTATCAATTAACCGGAATAATCCTGAAAAACTAAGTCAAATTTTCTCATCAATATTTTACACGAAAGTATTTTTATTTCTTATCTCCGTAATATTACTTTCAATTTTTGTCTTAAACTTTCAATTGTTAAATAAAAACATATCTATCATAATTATTCTCTTACTGAATGTTGCCGGTAATTTGTTCTATCCTCAATGGTTTTATCAAGGTTTGGAAAATACAAAAGCATTACCGCTAATCAACTTAATTCCGAAAAGTTTGGGAGTAATTTCGATATTTATTTTTGTTAAAAGTTCATCTGATTTGTATTTATATATTTTTATAATAAGTATTGTAAATTTTGTTTTATCAGTTGCTGCCTTTTTATATTCATTCTCATTGACTGAACTAAAATTATTGAATTTTGACTTTAACGAAATTGTTCAGCAATTAAAAAATAGTTGGAAGTTATTTTTATCAAGTATTTCAATGAATTTTTATACTACAACGAATGTGGTAATTTTAGGATTACTTACAAATGAAAGCGCTGTTGGAATTTATTCTGCTGCTGATAAAATCAGATTGGCAATGCAAGGTTTGTTTGCTCCAATTTCTCAGAGTGTTTTTCCAAAAGTAAATTATTTAGCACTACAATCAGTAAACTCTTTCATAAATTTCAATAAAAAATTATTAAGTGTTCAATCAACTTTCGCATTTTTAATCTCTCTACTAGTTTTTATTTTCTCACCGCAATTAGTCGAACTAATTCTTGGTCCTCAATATCAAGGTTCTGTAAATGTTCTAAAAATTCTTTGCTGGCTTCCTTTCATTATATCAATTAGTAATGTATATGGAATTCAAATTCTGTTAGCTTTGAAAGAAGACAAAAAATTTCTTCAGGTAGTTTTTTCAGCCTCTTTAATAAGCGTAATATCAGTTTTGATTCTTACAAGTTTATATAATGAAATTGGAACAGCTATAACTTTTTTAATAACTGAAATTTATGTAAGCAGTTTGATGTACATTTTTTATAAAAGAATATTGAAGAAAAATGAAGTATGATTATTTAATTGTAGGTGCTGGATATGCAGGTTCTGTTTTTGCAGAAAGATTAGCAACTCAATTGAATAAAAAAGTTTTGATTGTTGAAAAAAGAAATCACATTGCTGGAAATGCTTATGATGAATTAGATGAATATGGAATACTTGTTCATCGTTATGGACCCCACATCTTTCATACAAATAGTAAAGAAGTATTTGATTACTTGTCACACTTTACAGAATGGCAATTTTATGAGCATAAAGTTCTTGCAGCATTGAATGGTGAATTATATCCAATTCCGATTAACAGAATCACCGTTAATAAATTATATGGAAAAAATTTTCAAACAGAGGAAGAAGTAAAAAATTATTTCCAGTCAGTTAGAGAAGAAAAAACTATAATTCTAAATTCTGAAGACATTATTGTAAGTCAGGTTGGCAGAGATTTATTCGAAAAATTTTTCAGACATTACACAAAGAAACAATGGAATTTAGAGCCGAAAGAATTATCGCCATCTGTTTGCGGTCGAATTCCAGTAAGGTTTAATGATGATTGCAGATATTTCACGGACACATATCAGTTTATGCCCAAAGATGGTTATACAAAGATGTTTGAGAAAATGTTGAGTCATAAAAACATAGAAGTTGTATTAAATACAGATTACAAAAAAGTAATAAACGATATTAAATTCGATAAGATGATATACACAGGACCAATAGATTATTTCTTTGATTATATGTTTGGCAAGTTACCTTATAGGTCAATAAGATTCGAGTTCAGGAATTTCAATCAAGAGTATTTCCAATCTAATTCAGTTATAAACTATGTTGAGCCAGATGTTGATTTTACTCGCGTTTCTGAGTACAAGTATTTTACCAATCAAAAAGCTGATTCAACAACAGTTTCATTTGAATATTCTCAAAAAAATGGTGAACCTTATTATCCTGTTTTAACAGAACAATCAAAATCCTTATTTAAAGAATATGAGAATGAGACTAAAAAGCTAAGAGCGGTTAGTTTTGCTGGTCGATTAGCCACTTTTAAATACTATAATATGGATCAGATAGTGGCTTATGTTCTCAAGAATTTCAATAATCTAATTTGAGATTTAACAGATGAAAAAAATAGTTTTTTCTTCTTTTACTAAATATCCTTCTGAGTCTGTCGGTGGTCCAAATAAAATAATTTATCAGATAATAAAAAGATTGAATAAAGATAGCTTCAACGTTGAGTTCATGTCTGCAGATTATAAACTGAATTCGGATCAAATAAAAAATTTGATTGAAGATCATTTTAGATTTAACACCATAAAAAAAATGGGGGAGAGATTTTATAATAAATATTTTCTTGCGAGAAAACTTTTTACATCATCATTATATCTTAAATATTATTTTTTCAAAAAGCATAAAAAATGGAGTTTGATAAATGATGAAGGTGATATTCTTCATTCTCACGATTCATTTTCTTTTTACTATTTATATAAAAATTTCAATAGAAAACTCCTTACTATTCATAGTAAAGGACGAATAGTTGATGATTTAACTGATTTCTTTCCTCAACTTAAGAATAATAAAAAACTTTTAGAAAATCTGAATCAAAGAGAGATTGAATCTATAAAAAATGCGGAAGTAATTGTCTTCCCTAGCAATGCTGCGAAAGAATTATTTTTCGAAAAGATGTCTGAAAAAGAGCTCAAAGAAAAATCGCTCGTAATTCATAATGGAGTTGATGTTAAATTAATTCAATCAATTGAACTGAAACCAGAGCATTTGAAATTAAAAGAAAAAAATAAAAAACTTTTTCTTACTGTTTCAAAATTATCGAAAATTAAAAGAGTGGATTTAATTATTAAATCAATTAAAGAGTTAAAGGAGAAAAAATTTCCTGCTAAGTTAATTATTATCGGCGAAGGACCTTTGGAAAATGAGCTGAAACAACTTTGTGAAAAACTTCAACTCACCAATGATGTGATTTTTATGTCATCAAAAAGAAATGATGATGTTATAAGTTTAATGAAATGTGCCGATGCTTTTATAATGGCTTCAGAGAAAGTAATATTTGATATGGTTGTATTGGAAGCTTTAGCTTGTGGATGCAGAGTAATTGTAAATAAAGATGGTGGGAATTGTGAAATTATTGATGATGGTGTGAATGGTCATTTAGTTGATATAAAAAGCTCGACTGATTTGGCAGAAAAAATCTTCTCAATTGATTATGAAAAAAATTTAGACTACTCTGAAACTTGGCAAAAGATTGATATTGAAAATATGTTCAATAATTATCTAAATCTTTATAAGTAAAGTAATGATAAAAATCTGTCACATAGTAAATGTTATAACTGGGAAGACAGATGGAGTTTTTACTCATATTAAATCGCTTGTAACAAACTTAAATAAAAATAAATACGAACAAATTTTAGTATATCAGGGCGGAGGAATTGTAAAAGAACAATTAAATATCAAGATTTACGAAGTTCCTGAATTATCTAAAAAATTTTCCGTCAAAGCTATAATCAAAATCATTAAGATTTGTAGAGAGAATAATATAGATATTATTCAAGCTCACGTTGTTAAACCATACCTGCTCTCAGGTGTTGCAAATTTTATTTTGAATAAAAAATTAATTTTTAATTATCACGGTTTGTTCATTAAACAGAATAAATACTATAATTCAATAGGTAAGGTCCTTTTATATTCGATTCACATATTTATATGTTTATTCCGTAAAGTTGATTTAGCATTAGCGCCATCTATTTATAGTAAGAAAATTTTATTAGAAGAGACTCAGCTTTTCCCTAAAGTGATGCACTATTATAACGGATTTAATTGTAATAGTTTAATTAAAATCAAAAAAAGTGTAAATAAAATCCGAAGTATATTTACCATTGGTATTGTAGCCCGTTTAGAAATTCAAAAAAGATTAGATAGAGCTTTAATAATAATTAAAAAATTAACAGAACATGTTGAAAACTTTAGGGTTGTTATATATGGCGATGGACCTTTAGAAAGTAAATTAAAATCATTAGCTGATGAATTAGAAATTACTAATTTCATAGAATTCAGGGGATATTACAGAGAGATTATAGAGGAATATAAGAATTTTGATATATTATTTTTTACTTCAGATTGGGAGGGATTACCGCTTTCGGTATTTGAAGCCATGGCTAATGCAGTGCCAATAGTCTCCACCAATGTTGGAGGTATCCCGGAAATTTTGATTGAAAATAATTGTGGATTTGTGTTTGATAAAAACAATATTGATGAAGGAACAAATTATATTCTTAAACTTATGAACGATGCAAATCTAAGAGAAAAGATGGGAGAAAATGGAAGAAAAGCTATTGAAACAAAATACAATATTGAAAATTTTATTCAATCTTTCGAAGAGTTTTATTCAGATTTGATGAATGAAAAGTAAAATTAAAGTACTACATATCTCACCCTTTTATGATTATTCCTGCGGAGTAAGTAAATATCTTTCAATTCTTTTTAAGGAATTCTTAGATGCTCAGGAATTTGAAATTCACTTTATAACAAATGGTGGCGATAAAATACAAGAACTTAAAAATTTCAATATTAAATACGATATTATTCCCTTTAATAAAGGTCTTAAAAATTTTTTTTATTTGATATCATTTCGGGAAAAATTATCCAAATACATCTCCGAGAATCAGATAGACATCATTCATACACATCATCGATTTCCCGAATATGTAGTATCCACTTTATCCAAAAAAAATAAATATAAAACAATTTCAACTGTTCATAGCATTACAAGAGGATTGGAATTTTTAAGTTACAAATCATCCAAAATCATTGCGGTAAGTAATGCAGTTAAAAATAATTTGATAAAGCGCTACAGAGTTTCAGAAAATAAAATTGTTCAATTATATAATCCTATTGTTAAAGAAATAAATAAGATTGATAAAGCTATTGCCAAAAAAGAACTTGAAATTGGTTTAGATAAAAAAGTTATTTTTTTTATTGGAAGGATTTGTAAAGACAAAGGAGTTGATTTGCTTATCAAAGCATTCAGTTTGTTAGATGACGAAAGTCTTCTTCTTGTTTTATTAGGAAAAATTTATGACATTGATGAAAGTTTAATTAAATGCGATAAAAGAATAAAATATTTTTCTTCTCAACCTGAAACTTCAAAATTTTATTCTGCGGCAGACATTTTAATTCTTCCTTCGAGATTTGATTCTTTCCCATTTACTATGCTTGAAGCTGGTTTATATAAGGTCCCATTTGTTGGCTCTGACGTTGATGGAATTAAAGAATTTATAACTCACAATGAGGACGGTTTGTTATTTCAGAAAGAAAATGTTTCAGATTTGACTCAAAAATTAAAACTCTTATTAAACAATGATGAATTAAAAATGAAAGTTGCAGAAAATCTTTATCAAAAAGTAAATAAGCTCGATGACCCAAAAGAGTATGTGAACAAATTAAAATCAATTTATTCAGAACTTTTGAATGGAAATACTCATTAAACTTCAAATTGAGCAAAACGAGATAATATCTAAAACTACTCAAGTAATTGATAAAAAAGAATCTTTTCTTCTAACATATTTTAATGTGCATTGTTACTATATCTATTCAAAAAATAAAGAGTATAAAAGATTAATTGACAATGAATTCATAACTTATCCGGATGGCACCGGGTTGTGGATTATGCTAAATAAAATTGGAAGAAAATATCCACGATTCAATGCAACTGATTTGAATTATTTGTTAATGAATTACTTAATTGAAAACAATAAATCTGTTGTAATTATTGGTGGGAATTTTGAAGAAAGGGATATTAAAGACATTTGTCTTGAAAGAAATTTAAATCTGGTAAGATATTTTAATGGATATATTGATAATCAATTCATTCTCAATGAAACTCAATATGTTAGCGCTGATGTAATTTTAATTGGAATGGGAGTACCCAAGCAAGAAGTTTTAGCATATGAGATTTCAAAGATTCAAAAATCTTCGGTTGTTATTTGTGTCGGTAATTTTTTTGAATTTTATTTTGGCAAACAAAAAAGAGCTCCACTTTTTATGCAAAGAATTGGACTTGAGTGGCTATATAGATTATATCTCGAACCTAGAAGATTATTTTTTAGATACACTGTGGAGAATTTATATTTTTTTTGGAAGACATTATTTATTAAAAAATAAATGATTGAAAGAATTTCATCAAAAATTGTTTTAACTGTTGCCATTTTATTTCTATTACTGTTTCTCCCAATTTATTCTTTATTCCTCAAGAATTATTTTATCTTATACTTCCTTAATTCAAATAATCACATTGATCAAAAGTATTATCTTGATATATTTAACCATCTTGAATTTTCAATTCTCTTTACAATATTATTGCTAATAATTATAAAATTATCAGCGAACAGGATATTAACTTTAATAAAAAATCTCTCCCTTCAAAGATTACTTTATTATCTGATAATATTTCAATCAATTACACAATTCGTAAATACATTCCTGATAGAGACAATTCAACATTCCGATTCGGCTTTCTATTTAAGTCACGGAATACGATTAGCTGAAACAGGCAGTTATTTATCTGCTCAAGGAAATTTTACTGCATTCTGGCCAGTCGGAATCCCTTTTATAATTTCTTTATTTCATAATCTTGGATTGCCGGAAATTTTGTCTTTCCAAATGATGAATATTTTACTCTCATCGGTATTGTTGATTTTATTCAAATTTTCTCTAAAAAATATTTTGAATGAAAATGAATTAAAGTTGTTTCTGATTTTATTTACGTTATTTCCCAATAATCTTTTAATAAGTCAGTCAATTTTGACAGAATTACCTTATTTGTTTTTGGTATGGATGAGTTTCTTCTTAGTTTTTTATCAATCGAATAAGTTTGTTAAAACAAGGTTTTTCTTAGTTGGAATTATAACAGGAATTAACATTTTAGTTCGAGCAAATGCAATAATGATGATTCCAATAATAATTTTGACTTTAATAAAATTTGATAAAAAATACTTTTCAAAAATTTTGCTATTTGTTTTAGGTTCAATAATAATTGTATCTCCGTGGGCATTAAGAAATTATCAACATTTCGGCAAGGCAGTTATCAGCTCCACAAATGGTGGATTCAATTTTTTAATGGGTAATCATATAAATTCAAGCGGGAAAATAAATTTTGATTTCGAATATGATATAACAAATAAAAACGAAGTTGAAGAATCTGATAAAGCTTACAAACAAGGCATTGATGATATGATAGAAAATCCAGTTAAAACATTGATTAGACTACCTAAAAAAATATTCTGGTCATATTGGAGAGGTGATTTTTCTTTAACCTGGGCTTTGAAGGAAACCAAAAATGAAATTTCTCCAATAATTAAATCCTTTTTATTCTTTTCGAATAATCTTTATTTTTATTTAATAATAACGGTAAGTTTATTAGGATTTATTAAAATTCCGAAAGGTTTTATTTCTAATAAACAAATATTTTTTCTAAATCTTTATTTTATTGTCAACCTTTTAATGATTCTTATTTATGTAGGCAGTGAACGTTATATTTATTCTGTTTTCCCATTGCATATTTTATATTTTATAAAAAATTTTAAGATAGAAAAAAACTAAAGGGCATTTATGAGATTATTCCTTTTTATTCTTTTAATAAATGTGAATATATTCTCTCAGATATATGTTAATTTTAATGAGGCAGGTGATAAGTCTCTTCAATATTCAATTACAATAAAAAACGATACACCAATTTTAGTTGATGAAAATGGTGAAAAATATCTCCATTTCGTTGGTGCTAATTTGGAAGACGAGCCCGGAAAACCTGCATTACCTCAGAGAACTTTAATTTTTGCAATTCCACCCGACTCAAAAGCGAAAGTAGAGATTTTTAATCAGTCGTATCAAAATTATTCAGATGCCAAACCAATATTAACAAGACAATTAGAATTAGAAGATGAACTTATTCAATATTCCAAAGTAGAAATTGATAGAAAATATCTTGTTAATGATGTTTATCCGGAAAAAGAATTTGAAATTTCAGGTTATACATGGATTAAAAATTTTTATTGTGTAATAATTACCCTTAATACCCATCGTTTTTATTGGAAAAGAAGAGAGATAACCGAACTCACTAATTTTCAAATTGAATTGACTTTCGATAAAACTATACAATCGACCTATAATGCAAATGAATTTACCGATGATGAAAATCTGAAAGATATCATTATCAACTACGAACAAGCTAAAAATTTCAGATCTAAACCACCCGAATATTCTGCATCAGATACCACAGGAAATTGGATTGATTACGATAGAACTTATGTCAAGCTCGGAATTCCAAGAGATGGAATTTACAGAATAACTTACAATGAGTTTCAAAACTATGGAGTAAGCACTACTAATATTAATCCAAAAACCTTTAAGATTTTCAACAAAGGCAATCAAATTCCCTTACGAGTTGTGGGTGAAGAAGATTTTAGTTTTGATCAAGGAGATTTTATCGAATTTTACGCCACTAGAAATTATGATTCATCAGGTTATCGGACGATAGTTTCTCTTGGACAAGACTATAAAAACTTTATGAACCGTTATACTGATACAAATTTTGTCTTTCTAACTTGGGGTGGTGCGAATGGTCAAAGGAATGTTAAATTTAACGGGACATCATTGAATTCAAACGATTCTCTCATTTCACATAGAGCATTTCTTCATCTTGAATCTGATGTCAGGCTTTGGTATTATGACAATGTTTCAGTAAGAGTAAATTTACCACAATGGCAGGAAAATAAAGTCTGGACTTGGTTAACTTTAGGACGAGGTGGAACAACTAATATTGCTTTTAATGCCAGTAACATTGTTCCAAATTCATCTGTTAAATCTTATGTCAGACTTATAAGTAATGCTTCTAATATTTCTTTAAATGCCCATAAAATAGGTGTGGGATTTAATAATAATACAGTTCTTGATTCAGTGATTTTTAACTTTAAGCAAACAGCTAATTTATTTAGTACTCACAATTCAAGTGTTTTGAATAATGGTAGTAATCAGTTAAGATTGTTTGGAATGCCAACTTCAGCTTCATTTTATACTGTTTTAATAGATTGGGCAGAGATTGAATACTTAAGATTTAATCACTTAGCCAACGATTCGCTTTACATTCATGTTCCTGAAAATGTTTCGACTGGTATTAAAGCAGTAGTGATTTATAACGCTTCTGGTTCAGCAAGTGATTATTTGATATATAAATTAAAATCTAACCAAAAGTTTATTGAAAATTTCAATCTTATAAATAATACTATTGTTTTTTATGACACTGTAAGAGCTAATGATCAATTTTTCATAATCAAACAGAATAAAGTTTTAACACCTAGATATTATTATACAAAGCAATTTGTTAACTTACGAAGCAATCAAAATGCTGCCGACTATATTATCATTTCCAACAAGCTACTTCAGGAAAGTGTAAATTCTTACAAAGCATTTATTGATCAGAATTACAATCTAAGAACAAAACTCGTTTTCGTTGATGATATTTTTGATGAATTTGGTTATGGCAATCCTGAGGCTGAAGCGATTCAAAGATTTCTTAAAAAAGCTTACGATTCGTGGGTAAGTCCTGCTCCTTCTAATGTTTTTTTAATTGGTGATGCGAATTATGATTACAAAGATGTTTGGACAGATCTTTCCTTCAGAAGAAGAAATCTGGTTCCTTCTTACGGTCAACCTGTAAGTGATTCTTGGTATGTGATGTGGGATCCACAGAATCCTATTTATCCTCAAATGAATATAGGGAGACTTGCTGCAAGAAATAATTCTGAAGTATTACATTATCTATCTAAACATCAAGCGTATTTAAATAAAGGTTTTGATGATTGGAATAAAAGATTTTTGCTTTTTAGTGGAGGTGATCCAACAAAATTATCAGAGTTGTTAGAAATTCGGAGTAAACATCAACAGCTTTTTGATAATGTATTACTTCCTTCACCAGTAGGCGGAACAGGACGTCATTTTTATAAAACTGTAAATCCAAATTCTAATTTTGGACCTTTTCCACCAGAAGTTGTTCAAAACGCAATTGACTCAGGTGCAGTTTTTATATCCTACATTGGTCACTCAGGTACTCAAACCTGGGACAATGGAATTGTGAATGTGCGTGATCTGAAAAATTTATCACAAAATAAAAAACCTTTGATAACAGATTTCGGATGTTCAACCGGAAGATTTGCAGAGCCAGATATAGAGAGTTTTGGAGAGGTGTTTACTAATGCAAGTATTGATGGACAAGCTATTGCTTATGCGGGTAATTCATCATTCGGTTATTTATCAACATCTCTTAGGTTTCCGGAATATTTTTATTCACAACTTTTATTAGACACTGTCAAAGAATTCGGAGCTGCACATAATCTTGCCAAAATCAAACAGTTAGTTTTAACCGGAACAGGTGATGTTAATAAAGTTTTTACTTATTGTAATATATTATTTGGTGATCCGATAATCAAAATGAAAGTCCCCGCAAAACCCAATTTATTTATCAATAATAGTTCAATAAAGATTAATAATAATTTCCCTAATGATTCAGAGGACTCTCTTTCTATTGATATAAATTTTTATAATTATGGAATAGTTAGTGCTGATTCTTTCAATATTTCAATTAAAGATTTTTATAAAGATTCAATTAATTTCAATTATAATTTAAGATTAGCAATTCCACGTTATAATTATCTAATAAGAACTAAAATTCCTATTAAAAGTAAACCGGGTAATCATAGATTGGAAATTCAACTCGACTTGAATAATGAAATAAATGAAATTTATGAAGATGATAATTATGTTTCACTGAATTACAATGTGTTTTCAACTTCAGTTTTGCCTTTGGAAAAGGAGAAATTTTACATATCTAAAAAAGACAGTTTGCTCATCATAAATCCTTCATTCAAGGTTACTGAAAGTTTTGAGCAGTTACATTTGCAAGTTTCTGATAATATTGAGTTTAATAATCCAATTGATATAATAAAAAATTTTGATACTCTTTATTCTAAAATTGAATTACCACTTTTATCTCAATCATCAAGATATTATTGGAGAATAAGAGTAAATAGTCCAAATTCTCAATGGTCTGAAGTTTATTCTTTTTCTAATGTAGAAAACTCTTTTGATTGGTATTTAGATTCTACTTTTAGAATAAATGATATTCAAACTCAGAATGTTCGTTTTAATCCAGTTACAAAATCCTGGGATTTGGATTTTAATAATAGCACTCTAAAAATTCAATCTGCGGGAGCTACAGCAGGAAAATTTGCTACAATGATTTACAATGGTCAACAACTATTGTCAAATACTTTTTTCTGGGGAATTGTTACTGCTCGTATTGATACTATAACATTTCAACCATTTGATTTCCGTTATTTTGTATTTCCAAATCCGCCTTCTGGTGATTCATTAAAAGCTTATATTGATAATTTACCAGTGGGAACACACTTAGTAATGGCTGTAAGTGATGATGCTGCTCAATCTGTTTTAGGTTTTTCAAGCGGAACACCAGTAAGAAATGCCATCAAAACCTTAGGAAGTCTATACATTGATAGTGTAATGTACAGAGAATCCTGGTGTATGATTGGAAGAAAAGGTGCACCGATCGGCTCTGTTCCTGAGGCTTACAAGAAAAGATTTGAGGGAATAGCAGAAATTGAAGTTAGTAAATCTGTTTTAAGTGATTCCGGAACAGTTGTTTTTCCATTGATAAGTAATTCAAGTCAGTGGCAGGATGTATTCAAAAATACAAATCAACCGGCAGGTACGAATTTAGTTTTTAATCCACTCGGAGTTAAAGTAGATGGTAGTGTTGATAGTTTAGAAGCTGTTACATTTATAGGTGATTCTACTAATATTTCTTATATCAATCCTTCAGTATATCCTAAGATTAAATTGCAGGCAAAATTATATCGTAATCAAAATTATGAAAGTCCCTCAATTAATTCATTAGGAGTAAGGTACAAAGGATTACCAGAGTTGGCAACTAATTATCAATTAGTAAAGACTAATAAAGATACCGTAGAATTTAATGATTCATTGAAAATAAATTTTGGATTTATGAATCTCGGAGAAGTTTCAGCTGATTCGTTCAAAGTCCAATTATCGGTTATACGAAAAGATAATTCTGAACGGGTAGTTTTTGATTCACTATTTACATCGCTTGGCTCATTCGAGAGTTATTATGGATATTATCATTATAAAAATGATACTTCCGATGGAGTTGGTCAATTGTTCTTTAAACTTGTTTTGGATTACGAAAACAAATTAAAAGAATTATCCAAGTTGAATAATTTTTATTCTATTCCATTTTACGCTAAACCCGATACAAACACTACGTCTCTGACTACAGCAAATTTGACAAAAGTTCTTTTTGATGACTTACACATTTACAGTGGTGATTATACTTCAAATAATCCAGAAATTAGAATTGAGATTAAATATGGAGCACGTTATCCTGTTTATGATACAACAGCAATAAAATTTTATTTAGATAACAGACTTATTCATTATAACTCAATGCAGATAGAAAATGATTCAGCAACCAGAACTCTGTTAGTTAAGTTTAAACCGTTTTTATCTGACGGTGAACATAGTTTAAGAATAGTAGGCGAGAATTTGATAAATAAGATTAACAGTGATGATAGATATGAATTAATTTTTAATGTTTCCTCAGAACTTGCATTGATTGATTTATATAATTATCCCAATCCTTTCAAAGACAAAACATATTTTACTTTCAGACTTCCACAAATTCCAGATGAAGTGAGAATAAAAATATTTACAGTTGCAGGACGACTTATAAAAGAAATAAATGTTCCCGCTGGATTATTGAACAATACATTTAATACAATAGAATGGAATGGTCAGGATGAAGATGGTAATACAATTGCTAATGGTGTTTATATTTATAAAGTGATTATCCGAAAAGGTGATAAAGTTCAGACTGCAGTTCAGAAATTGGCAATATTGAAGTAATTTTGAATATGAAAAAATTAATTGCTTTTTCATTTTTAGCATTTATTCTTTTTTACGCCAAAATTACTCCACAGAGTAATTCAGATAATTATGGCAATAGCTTAACTAATAACACACATGATGAACCTCTTCCTGTTACTTTGATATACTTTGAAGGTTATGCTTTCAGTGATAGAATATTAATTCGATGGGGTACGGCTACGGAGATTAATAATTATGGATTTGATATTCAGCGCTCCAAATTGCAGCCATTAGTCTGGGAAACCATTGGCTTTGAATTCGGACACGGAAATAGTAATTCACCAAAACATTATACATTCTGGGATACAACAGTTGTAGATACTTCAATTTATGTTTATAGATTAAAACAAATAAACACCGATGGTTCATTTGAGTATTCTGATACTATTCACGTGAATTTTCACGTAACGAGTGTTGAATATCAATTCTCAGAGATTCTTCCCGGATCTTTTCATCTCGGTCAGAATTTTCCAAATCCTTTTAATCCATCAACACAAATTTTTATTTCAGTTGTAAAACCATCAAATGTTTCCGTAAAAGTTTATGATATCCTTGGAAAAGAAATAGCAACTTTGTTAAATGACTTTCTATCAGCTGGTTTATATTTGTTGAAATTTAATGCACCGTCAGATTTGTCAAGTGGTGTTTATATCTACCAAATGAGTGCTGATGGATTTATTCAAACAAGAAAAATGATACTTAAAAAATAGGTGAATTATGAAAAACTTTTTATTTAGATCAACTTTATTAGCGTTACTTAATTGCACGCTAATTTTTTCTCAAACTTTTAATTATCCAAAACCCGATGAGGGGAATATCTCTGGTGGATTTGGATTAAACTGGATTGATAATAAACCTCATTATAGAATTGGATTTCAACCTGAAATTTCATTTATGAATTTCGGTGTTGGTTTAGATTTAATTCTTGATTTCGAATCTTCAGGTAAATTAAGAAAAGAAAACTTTAATGAATTCACAGATTATCTCAGTATCATTCGTTATATCCGATATGGAATGAAAGATGAACCTGTTTATTTGAGACTTGGCTCGTTAGGCTACTATTCGCTTGGTCACGGAACGATAATGAACAATTACAATAATAGTCCCACTTTCGATAACAGAAGAATTGGTCTTGTTTCAGATATAAATTTCGGGAAATTCGGATTTGAGTCTATTTACAGCTCATTTGGTCAAGCTGGAATAATGGGAGTCAGAGGTTATGTTCTTCCGATTCAATTTACTTCAGCTTCAAATCTGCCAATAATCAGCAATTTAGAATTAGGTCTTACTCTTATCTCTGACTTTAATAGTTTAGCCAGAGTTGATAGTGGTTTTTTTGATTCAAAAGGAGAATTCAAAGTAGTTAAAGATGGCGGAGATGTTTCTTTCGTCGGGTTTGACGTTGGACTTCCTTTGATTAAATCTGCTTCGACAAAAATTTTATTGTACTTTGATTATAACAAAATGATGAACTTCGGAAGCGGTATTGCAACGGGTGTTCAATTCAATTTTAATGGACTTGGATTGGTTTCTCTGTCATCCAAATTAGAAAGAAGAATCAACAACGGAAAATATTTACCAGCTTATTTCAATTCTTTGTATGAAATTGAAAGATTCAAAGGGAACCCTACTTCGAATACATATATCACAAAAGTTGATTTGGTTAACTCCATTACTGAAAATCAAAATGGTTATTACGGAGAATTATTAGTCAGAATATTAAATCTTTTTGATGTTCTCGGAAGTTATCAGAGATTGGATAAAGCTCCGAGCAGTGGAATATTAAATCTTCGAACATCTGTTGAACCAGAAAATGCTTCATTTGTTTTCAGAGCAGGCTATGACAAAATCAACATCAAAGATGAAAAAGACTTGTTCAAATTAGATGATAGATCATATCTTTTTGCTGAACTTGGTTATAAACCAATTGAATACATTTTAGTTTCAATGATATATAATTGGACTTTTACTCCAATCAGAGATAGTAATAATAATCTTATTGGATTTGAGCCTCAAAAACGAATTGAGCCAAGAATCTCATTTGTTTATCCAATAAAATTTTAAAGATTACTCTTGAGAGATTTAAGATAAGTATGATTGAATCGAACTATCAGAGTTTGATTTAACTTTAACCTAAGATAAATTATAAGTTGCGTCAAATCTGTTGAGTTTAGGTTGTAATAAAGAAATTTTTTTGAAGTCTTCTAAGGAAATTTGAATAAAAAATTTCTTAACTCTTCAACAGTTGAAAAACATTTTTCAGGATTAAGTGATTTAACTTTTTCCGCTGAATAGCTATCCCAAATCACAGAGGCAATTTCAACTCCAGAATCTCTCGCTGCCTGAATATCTGAAACAGCATCTCCAATCATAATGACTTGATTATTCATCAATTTAAATTCATTCATAAATTTCATTATTCCTTCTGGTGATGGTTTATGATTTTCAACATCATCGCCAGTTATAATTAAATCGAATAGCTCACGAACACCCAAAAAATTCAATGTGATTAAAGATGAGGTTCTTCCTTTGCCAGTGTAAATTCCAAGAATACACTCGGATTTTTTTAAATCAATTAACAATTCTTTTATTCCATCATAAAGCAAAGCGATACTGTGATTCTGATGATAATATTCGTAATAATCTTTTTTGACTTCTTCAAACTTGTTAGGAAATAGCTGTTTAAAGATCACATCTTCTGTAGGCCCGAATAAAGCAATAATTTCTTCTTTTGAATAAGCTCTGTCCAAATATTTAACGGTTATATGATTGAATGAATCGAATATCAATTGATTCGTGTAGGTCAAAGTTCCATCAATATCGAAAATTACGCCTTTGAATTTTGGGTTCATATCAAATAAAATTTTTTTATCAAAAATACAAAGCAGAATTATGAATCTTGTTCCGAGTTTGCAACATAATTAAGTTTGCACCCGTCAAAAAAGCAAAAATTTAAGAGGTTTAAATTGGATATAGCTGCATTAAACGAAAAAATTAAACAGGAAAGTGCGTTCATAGACACTTTATTTCTTGAAATTTCAAAAGTAATCGTGGGTCAGAAGCAGATGGTTGAGAGATTAGTAATTGGACTTCTGGCTAATGGTCACATTCTTTTGGAAGGTGTTCCTGGACTTGCAAAAACTCTGGCGATTAAAACTTTGTCTTCTGCTATGAAGTCGAAGTTTCAAAGAATTCAGTTCACTCCTGATTTATTGCCAGCAGACTTAATCGGCACTCAAATCTATAACCAGAAAGATGGAAACTTTTTTATACGCAAGGGACCAATTTTTGCGAACTTCATTTTGGCTGATGAAATAAATCGTGCACCTGCAAAAGTTCAGTCTGCTTTACTCGAAGCAATGCAAGAAAGGCAAGTTACAATCGGAGAACAGACATTTAAATTAGAAGAGCCGTTTCTCGTTTTAGCAACACAAAATCCTATTGAACAGGAAGGAACTTATCCACTGCCTGAAGCTCAGGTTGATAGGTTTATGTTAAAGGTAAAGATTGATTATCCTTCGCGAGATGAAGAACAGAAAATTATGCGACAAAATATCAGTGGTGAAAATGCAAGTGTGAATCAGGTAGTCAATCCTCAGGAAATTTTGAAAGCAAGAGATATTATCCACGAAGTTTATCTTGATGAAAAAATTGAGAAATATATTTTGGACATAGTTTTTGCCACACGTCAACCAGAGAAATTTAATCTTAAAGATTTAACTCATCTGATAAATTACGGAGCATCGCCAAGAGCATCTATCAATTTGGCTTTAGGTGCAAAAGCGATGGCTTTCATTAAAAGAAGAGGTTATGTTGTTCCTGAAGATGTTCGTGCAATTTGTTATGATGTTTTGCGACATCGTATTGCAATTTCCTATGAAGCAGAAGCTGAAGACTTAACAAGTGAAGATATCATAAAAGAAATTCTCAACAGAGTCGAAGTTCCATAATAATGATTGACAAAGAATTACTAAAACAAGTTCGTGAAATTGAAATACGAACGAAAGGACTTGTCAATCAGGTCTTTTCGGGAGAATATCATTCCGTGTTCAAAGGAAAAGGAATGGAATTCTCTGAAGTACGTGAATATCAGTTCGGTGATGACATCAGAAATATTGATTGGAATGTTACAGCTCGATTTGGACATCCTTTCGTGAAAATTTTTGAAGAGGAGAGAGAACTTACTGTTATTTTGATGATTGATTTGAGCGGTTCTCTTTCATTTGGGACGAAGCAAAAAACGAAACAGAAAGTTGCAGCAGAAATAAGTGCTATTCTTTCTTTCTCAGCATTGAAGAATAATGATAAAGTTGGATTGATTCTTTTTACTGATAAAATTGAAAAGTTTGTTCCACCCCGCAAAGGAAGAAAACACGTTTTGAGAATTGTTCGTGAAATTCTTTCTTTCAAACCAGAAGGAAACAAAACTAATCTCAGTAATGCGATGGAGTTTTTGAATCACACAATCAAAAAACGTTCGATTGTTTTCTTCATTTCAGATTTTATTGATGAAGGGTATGAAAAGATATTGAGTGTTGTTAGTAAAAAGCATGATTTCATTGCACTATCCATCGAAGATATTCGTGAGAGTGAGCTTTTAAATATTGGTCTGGTAAAATTTTTTGATGCTGAAACTAATCAAGAATTTTTCGTTGATACTTCGAGCAGAAGTTTTCTAAATAATTATAGAAAAAGAAAATCAGAGTTAGTAAACAAAAGGAAATATCTTTTTAGATTGAATAAGATTGATAGCATTCAGATTATCACTGGCGAGGATTATATCAAACCACTTGTGCAATTTTTCAAGGTAAGAGAAAAGAGATGGTAATAAGAATTCTGTTTGTTGTTTTCTTGCTAATGATTTCAAATGTTTTTGCTCAATTGAAAGTTGAAGTGAAAACAGATACAACCGACTATCTTATTGGTGACTTGATCAATCTACAAATTGAAACAAACTATCCAAAAGATTATAAACTACTGGCACCATCATTCAAAGACAGTCTAAAGAAATTTGAAATTATAAATGAGATTGAAACAAAATATGATACAGTTGAAAACTTAGTTTCATTCAAAAAGAATTTTGTCTTATCCTATTATGATTCCGCAATAGTTTCGATTCCATCTTTTACTTTCATTTTTATTTCGGGATTAGATACAAACAAAATTTATTCTGATTCCGTTTTGATAAAAGTTCATTCATTACCAATCGAAGCTGGACAAGATATTAAAGATGTGAAATCACCAATTTTAATCCCGTTAGATATTGTTGAAATAATATTATGGGTTTTGTTAGCATTAGCACTGATAATCGCAACTTATTTTCTTATTAAGAAACTCAGGAAAAAGAAAACAATTGAGTCTAAAGAGCCAGAGATTGTTTTGCCTTGCCACGTTGTTGCTTTAGCAAAACTTGATGAACTTGAAAGAGAAAGACTCTGGCAGTCAGGAAAGGTTAAAGAGTATCACTCAAGAATTACAGAAATTGTTCGTGAATATTTTGAAAAGAGATTTCAATTTCCTGCTCTTGAACTTACTTCTTCTGAACAAATTGAATATCTTGAAAAAATTTCTGAGGCTAATGAAATATTAAAAACTACTGAAGAGTTTTTTACAAATGCTGATCTTGTAAAATTCGCAAAGTTTAATCCTATCCCCGATTTAAATAAAATTATGATGAGTCAAGCAAAGGAAATAGTTAATTCAACAGCTGAAAAAGAACAAGTTGGAAACAGCATCAAAGCAGAGGTTGAAAATGTTTAGTGATGTTGTTTTTCTATACCCTTGGGTTTTGTTTTTCTTGCTACTAATTCCTGTACTGATTTTTATCTACATTTTCAAACTGAGAAAAAATCAGTCGGCAATAAAAATCTCTGATTCAAAAATTTTTCTTAATACTGGAAGTTCTCTCAAAGTTAAACTTATTCATCTGCCTTTTGCTCTAAAAATGCTTGCATTAGCTTTATTGATTTTAGCATTAGCAAGACCTCAATCGTTTAGCTCCGGAACAAATTTTAACACAGAAGGAATTGATATTGCTATCGTACTTGATATTTCCGGCAGTATGCTTGCGGAAGATTTCAAACCAAACAGATTAGAAGCTGCAAAAAAAATCACTGATAAATTCATCGAAGGAAGAATTTCTGATAGAATTGGTCTCGTAATTTTTTCTCGAGTTGCTTTTACTCAATGTCCGCTTACGATTGATTATTCAGTTCTAAGAAACTTATTAAAAGAAATTAAAAGCGGAATGCTTGAAGATGGAACCGCGATCGGTAATGCAATAGCAAACGGTGTTAACAGATTAAAAAACAGTGATGCAAAAAGTAAAGTTATCATTCTCATGACTGATGGTGTTAATAATGCCGGTGAGATTGCTCCTCAATCAGCTTCTGAAATTGCGAAGGCATACGGAATTAAGATTTATTCTATCGGTGTTGGAACTCGTGGTGAAGCACCTTATCCCGTTCAGACCCCTTTCGGAATTAGATATCAAATGGTTCCTGTTGAAATTGATGAAGCTCTATTGAAAAGTATTTCAGATAATACTGGCGGTAAATATTTCAGAGCGACTAATAACAAAGCTCTTGAAGAAATTTATAACAAAATCGATTCGATGGAAAAAACTAAAGTTGAAATAACATCTTACAGAACTGCAGCTGAGTTGTTTTCTTATCTGATGCTACCGGCTCTGATTTTATTTATACTTGATTTATTACTAAGTAAAACAATTTTCAGGAAGTTACCATAATGTTCAGATTTGAAAATTCGGATTATTTGCTTTTGTTGTGGTTAATTCCTGTTTTTGTCCTTCTTTTTATTCTAATAAATAGAAGAAGAAAAAATTTGTTGAACAAGTTCGCTGATTCGAATTTGCATGATCATTTGTTACCTGATTATAGTTCTAAAAAAGAATTTTTACGATTCGGAATTCAACTTTTGATTTTCGCACTTCTAATATTTGCTTTTGCTAATCCACAGGTCGGAACGAAGCTTCAGGAAGTTAAACAAACTGGTATTGATGTTTTTTTATGTCTGGATGTCTCACTTAGTATGAGTGCAGAAGACCTTAAGCCAAATCGATTGGATAAAGCAAAATATCAGATATCAAATCTGATTCAGAAATTGCGAGGAGATCGAATCGGACTGATAGTATTTGCAGGCAATGCTTATGTTCAGTTTCCTCTAACGATTGATTACTCGGCTGCAAATTTATTTTTATCTGCTGTTGATTTCGGTTCGATTCCACATCCTGGAACTGCGATTGCCTCAGCAATCAATATGGCTGTTCGTTCATTTGATACTGCTTCAACTAAAAAAGCAATTGTTATAATAACTGATGGAGAAGATCACGAAGGTGATATCGAAAAAGCGATTGAATCTGCAAAAGAGAAAGAAATAAAAATCTACACTATTGGACTTGGCTCTCCTGATGGCTCACCAATGCCTGTTTTTGATTCTCAGGGAAACAGAGTTGGTTATAAAACAGATGCAGATGGTAACGTTATTCTTACAAGATTGAATGAAGATATTCTAAAAAATATTGCAAGCAATTCGGGTGGAAAGTATTTCAGAGGAAATAATTACGAAGATCACCTTGAAAAAATTTACACGGAATTGGAAAGTCTTGAAAAAACTGAATTCGGCACAAAAAGAATTTCTGACTACGAAACTCGCTATTACTACTTTTTAATTCCGGCAATATTTTTATTGATTTTTGAAATTTTCATTAATGATAAAAAATCAAAAGTTTTCAAAAAGCTTAATGAAAAATTGGGATTTGAAAAATGAAAAAGTTTGCTTTATTACTCTTGATTTTATTGTTCAATTCGAATGGCTTTTCTCAGTCTGAAAGAAGACTGAATAATGATGGAGTTGATTTATACAATCAGAAAAAATTTTCTGATGCAGAAATTAATTTCAGAAAAGCTATTGAAAAAAATCCAGAGTCAATTCCACCTAAATTCAACTTAGGAAATTCTTATTATAAACAAGAAAAGTTTGATGAGTCTTTGAAGAACTATCAGGAGCTTTTACAAAAGACTGACAACAAAGAATTGAAATCAAAGATATATCATAACATTGGAAATTCTCTTCTGAAATCAAATAAAATTGAGCAGAGTGTTGAAGCTTATAAAAACGCTTTGAAACTTAACCCAAATGATCTTGATACAAAGTACAACTTGTCTTACGCATTATCTCTTTTGAAAAATAATCAGCAGAGAAATCAAAATCAGCAAAACCAAAAGAATAATAAGCAGGATCAAAATAAAGACAATCAACAAAATCAGAACGAAAACGAGAATAAAGAAAATAAAGACAAACAAAATCAGCAAAATCAAAACCAGCAAAATAATAACGAACAGCAACAGCAGAAGCAACAACAAACTGAAGCAAAAATTTCAAAGGAACAAGCTGAGAAAATTTTAGAAGCTTTGAAAAACAATGAAAAAGATCTTCAAAAAGAACTTAGAAAACAAAAAGGCAGAGTAATAAAAACTGATAAAGATTGGTGATGAAAAGAATAATTTTATTCGTTTCGCTTTTATTTGAAATAACTATTGCTCAGAATTTCACAGCATCAGTAAATAGCACTACTGTTTCAGAAGGCGAACCATTTGAAGTCAGTTTTACTTTTGAAGGATCGGACATAAACTCAATTGGAAATTTTACTCCACCAAGTTTCGGCGGATTAAAAATGATTTCCGGTCCTAATCAATCAACCTCGATGCAAATTATAAATGGAAATGTGACTGCTTCGAGAACATTCTCTTACGTTCTTGTAGCTTCTTCTTTGGGAAAATTTACAATAGGAAGTGCAACGATAGAATTCAAAGGACAAAAATTAAAAACAGAACCGATTCAAATTACTATTGTTAAAGGAACCCCAAAACCCAAAGAAGAAAAAAAAGGGACAGAAGTAAACACACAGGAAATTGCAGATAATCTTTTTATTCGTGCAGTCGCTGATAAGAACAGAGCTTACATTGGAGAGCAAGTAACTATTACTTATAAGCTTTATACACGACTGAACATTGCAGCTCAGATGTCAATCAGTAAACTTCCTCAATATGTCGGATTCTGGTCTGAAGAAATCGAAACAGCAAGAACTTTATCATTCACAACTGAAATAGTCGATGGAAAGAGATTTAATGTCGCAGTTCTCAAACGAGCAGCATTATTTCCGACTCAAAGTGGCAAACTTGAAGTTACTCCTTTTGAATTAACCATTCCAATTGCAATTCGTAAAAACCGAAATCTTAACAACTTCTGGGATAGCTTTTTTGACGATCCATTCAATCGTCAGGAAATTTATGATTATCAGGCAAAGTCCAACATCATCAAAATTGATGTTCTTCCTTTGCCGGAAAATGATAAGCCAATTGACTTCAATGGTGCAGTTGGCAAATACGATATCTCTGCTACTGTTGATAAAGAAAAAGTTAAAGTTAATGAGCCAATAAATCTGAAAGTTAAAATTACAGGAACTGGGAATATTGCTTTATCCCAACTGCCTCCGATTGACTTCCCTGCAGGATTTGAAAGATACGAACCTAAAGTCAGTGAACAAATCAACCGAAGTTCAAAAATTTCCGGGACAAAGACTTATGAATATTTATTGGTTCCTCGTGCTGCAGGATTAAGAGAAATTAAACCCATTGAATTTTCATATTTTGATCCAGACGCAAAAAAATATTTTACAATCAAAACAGCCGGCTTTAACATAAATATTGAACAGAACGATTCGTTAAATGCATTATATGCAGTTGAAAAAGAAAATATAAGAATACTTGGAAATGATATACGTTCAATTAAAACAGATTTAGATGGAATATCCAAAGAAAAAAATTTTCTTATAAATAGCTTTTACTTCTGGCTCGCAGTAATAATTCCTCTCTTTGGTTTTGTTGGAATTCTTTATTGGAATAATTATAACAGAAAAATTACTTCTGATATTAAAACTTTTAATTATCTCAGAGCAGAAAAGATTGCCAAAAAACGACTCAAAAAATCTCTAAAATTTTTAATTCAGAATCAGGTTCAGGAATTCTACACAGAAATAGCGCAGGCATTCTACGGCTACCTCGAAAATAAACTCGACATACATAAATCAGATTTTACTTTTGATTTAGCAGAAAAGAAACTTTTGGATTTAGGTGTGGATGAAACAATTGCAAATCGAATGAAGCAAACAGGAGAAAAAAGTGAGTTTGTAAGATTTGCTCCAAATGCTGAAACGAATACATCAATGAAAGAATTCTATGATGAAGTAATGAATTTAATTATAGACATTGAAAAAGGAGTTAACGACTGATATGAAGTTCGTTTTGGTATTATACTTTGTGTTGGCTACTTTGAATTTCTCTTTTGCTAATCCAGAAGTTACTATGAAAAAGGCAAATGAATATTTCATCTCTGGCGATTACCTAAATTCAATTGCACTTTATGAAGAGTTAGTTTCAAAAGGTTACAAAGGTGCTTCTCTATTTTATAATCTTGCAAATGCATATTATCGAACTGGAAAAATAGGACTTGCAATTCTTTACTACGAAAAAGCTAAAATTATTGAACCATTTGATGA
The DNA here is from genome assembly GCA_937125135.1 of uncultured Ignavibacterium sp. GTDB lineage: Bacteria > Bacteroidota > Ignavibacteria > Ignavibacteriales > Ignavibacteriaceae > Ignavibacterium. The sequence goes on along the minus strand of CAKZLD010000170.1, from coordinate 2,899 downwards.
AGATATAAATCATAACCTGAATTTTGTTAAACTTCAAACAAAAGATAAGATTGAAAAATTGCCTGAGTTCTTTCTTTTTGAATGGTGGGAAAGCACATTGAGTTTTTTCAATGTTAATCAATTAACAATCGTGGTTTATGTTATTTTTATTTTGATTCTGACTCTCATTCTTCTTTACATCATTTCGAAAAATTTCAAAGTCAGAAGACTAAGTTTTTATTCCTCGATTTTTACAGCTTTATTACTTTTATTTTCATTGGTAATACTTACTGTTAAAATTAATCGCGAGTACAATCTCAAATTTGGAATTATTTTGTCGCAATCAGTGATTGTTAAAACTTCACCTGATCCGATAAGCAAAGAAGCATTCATAATTAATGAAGGGCTTAAAGTGAAAATTGAAGACCAAGTTGATAACTGGTACAAGATAAGATTAGAGGACGGAAAAGTCGGCTGGGTTGATAAAAATACTTTGGGTATAATCTGAGTTCCGAATTAAAATTCCAAAATCCACGTTAATTGCTTACATATCTGGTTGTATTTATTTTTCCAATATGGATGTTAAGAAATATAACAGAATCAAACTTCTATTAGGCATTTCCAGTAGTGCAGTTTTTTTCATAATTATTTTGTTGATTGTTCTAACTGGATTTGGTATTGAATTAGAGAAATGGCTCAGTGGATTTGTTGAGTCAAATTATCTGAAGTTCATTCTTTTCGTATTCATCCTAAGTATCATTTCATCACTTTTCAGTACTCCGATAAATTTTTATTCAAGTTATATTCTTGAGCACAAATATAATTTATCAAATCAGAGTTTAAGGGATTATTTGATTGACCGAATAAAATCACTTTTAATCTCGATACTGATAGGAATTCCTGTACTTTTAATTTTTTATTATTTGCTGCAAAATTTCCCTGATAACTGGTGGCTGTTTTTCTCAGCGACTATGTTTTTGTTCTCTGTAGTTTTGGCTCAGTTATTTCCAATTTTAATATTCCCATTGTTTTTCAAATTGAAGCCAATTGAAAACGAAGAGTTAATAAAAGAAATAAAAGATTTAGCAGAGAAGAATAATTTCAAATTTTCTAAAATTTATTCATTTGATTTAAGCTCGAAAACTAAGAAAGCAAATGCAGCTTTAACTGGAATTGGTAAAACAAAAAAAATAATTCTTGGTGATACGTTACTTAATCTTCTTTCAGTGGATGAAATTAAAACTGTTTTAGCTCACGAAATAGGACATTACAAGCTGAAACATATTCCAAAGAATTTGCTTTTCTCTACAGTGCAGAGTTTTCTGATTTTTTATTTAATAGCGTTACTTCACAAAATGTCAATTGGTTATTTAGGTTATCAATCTGTTGCTCAGATTTCAGCATTTCCAATAATCATTTTATGGGGTTTCTTGATTGGAATAATTGTAACACCTTTATCGAATTATCTTTCACGAAAATACGAATACGAAGCTGACAGTTTTGCAGTTAAAGTAACCGATTTACCTGAATCCTTCAAATCAGCGTTGACAAAGTTGTTTGAAAAAAATCTTTCTGATAAAGAACCACATCCGTTCGTTGAATGGTATTTCTATAGTCATCCTTCTTTTAACAAAAGGATTGAAAATATTGATAAACAAATTGTTCAAAGTGAAAATCTAAAAGAGATATTAAATTGATTACTATATTAAAACTATTTTTAATCGGATTACACACTTTTATTCTTTCTGTACTCGCTTTGATTTCAATTCTCATTGATAGGTCATTCAAATCATATCATTATCTCTCAAAGATTTTTGCTGGTGGTACTCTATTTATATCAGGAGTTAAAGTTAAAATTTTCGGTTTGGAGAACATTGATGAAAAAGCTACTTATGTCTTTGTTTCTAATCACGCAAGTCAGTTTGATATTACTGTTTTGCAATGGGGAGTTCCAAACAGACTGGCAATGATTTTCAAAAAAGAACTTTCAAAAATTCCTGTCTTCGGATGGCAGTTAAAACTCGGACCTAATATAATGGTTGATAGAAAAAGTCCTGAAAGCGGAGTGAAAAGCATTGAAGAGGCAAAAGATTTAATGAGAACCAAAGGTATTTCTGTCCTTGTTTTTCCAGAGGGGACAAGAAGCAAAACAGGGGAATTACTTCCATTTAAAAGAGGTGCTTTTCATTTAGCTGCTAAAGTAGGATATCCTATTGTGCCAGTTACTATAATTGATTCAGATAAGATAATGCCTAAAGGAACTTTCAAATTGCGTAGAGGAATAATTAAACTGATTTTTGATAAACCAATCAATACAGAAAATGTTAAAAGTAAGGTTGATGAACTTCAACTAATGGATAATATAAAATTGATTATGCAAAACAATAAGGAAAGATTCAAATGAGTGTTGACAAAAAAGAAATTATTAAAATTGCAAACCTTGCAAAACTCAAGTTCAGCGATGAAGAGATAGAAAAGTTTACAGGGCAGTTTAATGAAATTCTCAACTATATCGAAAAATTAAATGAAATAAACACAGATGAAATTCTTCCTCTTTCTCATCCTCTGGAAATAACAAATGTAACAAGAGAAGATAAACTTGGAACCTCAACTGAAACTAAAGAAGCTCTTTCAAATGCTCCAGATAAAGATGAACAATACTTTAAAGTTCCTAAAGTCATAAAGGATAAATGATTAGTAAAAAAACAAAAAGTAATGAATCGATTATAGTAGGAATTATTCCAGCCAGATATGCTTCTCAACGACTTCCTGCGAAATTAACACTTGAAATAGATGGTAAATCAATTCTTCAGCGAACTTATGAAAGTGCTTTGAGTTCAAAGTTAGTTGATGAAATTATAATTGCAGTTGATGACAAGAGACTTGCTGAATTATGTGAGAGTTTTGGAGCGAAATATTT
>CAKZLD010000169.1 GCA_937125135.1 uncultured Ignavibacterium sp. | reverse complement strand
CGACGGAAGATCTATCCATTCACCGCTAAGGGCTCGGAAGATGTTTTTGTAATAAAAATTGTTATCTAAAATCTCCAGCAGACTTATTAAAGAAATGATCGGTGGCGAATTACTCAATAAATATCTATCTGTGAGATTAAATGTAATATTATAATCAGAAAAAATTTCATCTACTAATGTTGAATAATTTGAAATCTGATTAAAGATTACACAGATATCTTCAATTTTATAGTTCGATTCGAGAATAAGATTTTTTATTTTTTTTGCGATGAAGGAAATTTCTTCATTTCGGTTCTGAGCAGAATGTAAAAATACTTTTACATCGCTCTGTTGAACTTCAGGTTTAATTGTGAAAAGATTTTTTTGAATTATTTCTTGAAACAGATTGGAATTAGTTCTATCCGAATGTGGGACTTCGTTAAATCCAAAACTTTTCAATTTAATAACTGTTTTCATCGGATGTGAGAATAATTCATAATTAGTCTCGTTGATTTCAAAACTGATGAACGATTTCTCTATAAAATCAAATATTGAATTAATAATTTTAATTTCAAGTAGAGATAGCTCATCAAATCCTTTTACAATAACAGTGTCAATTTTCGGAAATAATTCTTTGAATGACTGTCTGAATTTTTCTGTTTTGACATCAGTTATTATTTTATAAACGTCTCCAAGTTCGAATAAGTTTTTATCATAACACTCTGCCTGATAACGTTCATATATCTTAATTAAATCTTCAGCTTTGTTCTTTTCAGAGCCTGAGAGAAATTCTAAATCATTTTTTAATAATTCAACAGTGATTCCTTTTTTCTTAAATTCTGAAATTACATTTTTTATTTCGAGAAGTATGCCTTGAGTAATTTCCTGATTTACAGGAAAATATTTCAAATCTAATTCTGAAAATATTTTTTTAAGTTTGATTATTGCAGTAGCATCATCAAGGATGAAGTATTCTCTTTTGAAAATTTCTTCAAAAATCAGAAATGATAAAGTAGATAATGTATGAATGTGAAGTCCTGATAAGACTTTTTCAATAGAATTTTCAAGAACATTTTTCGTTAATGATCTTACTTTTCTATTGGTGGGGACAATGATTAAAATTTCGTCGGTTTTTTTATTGACTAATTTTTCACTTAATAATACATCTGAATCAATAGCTTCGAATTTATTTTTTGATAATAGCATAATTACTAATATTACTCGAAATTAAATTGGTAGAGTAAAAGTAAATTTACTTCCCTTATTTAATTCGCTTTCAACTTTAATGTTTCCTCCTAAAAGTTCTGTGAATTTTTTAACAATTGATAAACCGAGACCTGTTCCTTCGAACGCTCTTGAGTGACCTTCACTTACCTGACGAAACTCGTCAAAAATAATTTCAAATTTATCTTCGGGGATTCCAATCCCTGTATCTTCGACTTCAACTACGAATTGAGAATCTTTTATAAAGGCATTTACAGTAACTTTTCCTGCAAAAGTGAACTTTATTGCGTTACTAATAAGATTATTGATTATACTTCTGAAAAGTTTAGAGCTGGTTTTCAGTTTAAAGTCCTTCGGTATTGATATGTTTTTTATCAAAACTAAATTCTTTTTTAAAGCCTGATATTTGAAAACTTCGCAGATTTCTAAAATATAAATTTCAGCATCAATCATTTCCATTTTTACGTCCGTTTTACCTGCTTCAAGCTTGCTTAAATCGAGAATATTAGTTAACGTTTCAATCATTCGATTAGTTGATCTTGTTATCCCATCCAAAAAAGTAATACTCTCTTCATCATTAATTTTATCTCTAAGTAATTCAGTAAAACCTAAAATTCCCATAAAAGGAGTTCTTATTTCGTGACTCATATTTGCAAAGAACTGTGATTTAATTCTATTCATCTCTTCTGCTTTTTCTTTTGCGAGAATCAAGTCGTTGATCATTTTTTTCTTTTCTGTAATATCTCTGAAAATGCTGAATAAATAATTTTTACCATCATCTAATTTTATAATTGAATTTGTTAATTCGATAGTTAGAACTTTTCCATTTTCTAATTCTAATGTGTATTCTTTAATTTTTTCTATATTGCCTGATTTCACATTTTCACTAAATTTTTTCAAACCTCCGCCACTATAATTTTTAATAAAATAATAGTATGGTTTGCCTATAAAATCTTCTCTACTCACTCCAAATAAACTACACAATGCAGGATTTACTTCTACAATTATTCCATTTTCATCTGTAAGTCGCATACCATCAACTGAATACTCCCAGGTTGTTCGAAGTTGCTTTTCTGAAACTTCAATCTTTTCCTGCATTCGTTTCTTTTCTGTAATGTCTTCCTGAATTGCGATGTAATTTTCAAGTCTTCCATCAGAGCCAATTAACGGGCTAATAATTGAACTAACCCAATGATTATTTCCATCTTTATCTCGGTTAAGAATTTCTCCTGACCATTCTTTACCGGCTGAAAGTGAGCGCCACATTTCTTTGTAAAATTTCTCATCGTGATAATTTGATTTCAATATTTTTGGATTCTTTCCAATAACTTCATCCATGGAGTATTTATATAAATGATAGAATTTTCTATTAGCAAATTGAATATTATTGTTTTTGTCTGTTATAACAACTATGAAAGAGCTTTGTTCAATAGCTTT
>CAKZLD010000168.1 GCA_937125135.1 uncultured Ignavibacterium sp. | reverse complement strand
GATTTTTAAGCGGGCGATTGAGTGAATCAGTAATTTCAACTGTTATCATTCTGAACTCCATCGTGCAGATGCAATCGGGCTGTCGGATTTCTTTGCAACTTATGAAAAGAATCAATGGAACTACTAATGAAAAAAATAACTTCATACGATGACTTTAAAAGTGTTTATTTTTGTTCGACTTTAATATAAAAATAAAGAAAACTAAATGAATAAAACTGCAGTACTACTTGTAAATCTCGGAACTCCAGATAGTCCAAAGGTGAGTGACGTCAGGAAATATCTTTTCGAATTCTTGAATGATGAAAGAGTGATTGACATTCCTGCTTTCTTACGATTTATTCTCGTGAATTTGATTATCGTTCCTTTTCGTGCGTTTAAATCGGCAAAACTTTATGAAAATCTTTGGACAGATAAAGGCTCGCCATTATTAAACTACAGCATTTCATTATCAAATAAACTTCAAAATTCTTTGGGCGAAGATTATAAAGTCTATCTTGCAATGAGATATCAGAATCCATCATTAAAAAATGTTCTGGAGGAAATAAGAAAAGATGCTTGTATAAAGATTATCGTCTTTCCGTTATTCCCGCAGTATGCATCTGCAACCACAGGCTCTGTTTATCAAAAGGTGATGGAGATAATAAAAGATTGGTGGGTAATCCCTGAATTAGTTTTTGCAAATGAATTTTATGATGATGTAAATTTTATTGAAGCTATTTCAGAGATTGCTAAAAAATATCCAATCAGTAATTACGATCATATAATTTTCAGTTATCACGGATTGCCAAACAGACAAGTAGATAAATCACATTCTGATTTACATTCGTGTTTGAATTGTGAATGTGAAAAAATATTTCGAGATGAATTCAGATATTGTTACAAAGCAACTTGTTATCAAACTACCAGATTAATTGCAAAAGCACTTGATATTCCTGAAAAAAAATACACAGTAAGTTTTCAATCACGACTTGATAAAAACTGGTTAGAGCCATTTTCTGATGAAGTCTTAATAAGTCTCGCAAAAAATGGAGCAAAGAAAGTTTTAGTTTTCTCACCTGCTTTCGTAGCTGATTGTCTTGAAACGATCGTTGAAATAGGCTATGAATACCAAAATATTTTTACTGAACACGGTGGAGAAAAAGTTCAACTTGTTGAGAGCTTAAACGATCATCCTTTGTGGGTTGAAACTTTGAAAAAAATAATTTTGAAGTTAGACAGAAAATGAAGAAAATACTTTTACTCTCTGCAATCATTCCAATTCCTACTATTGCTGCGTTTGTCTGGCTGTTTTGGAAAAACAAACATCAGGATTTATTGAAACTTTCAAGAATGATTATAAATTTTCAACTCAACTTTTTGTTTTTGATTTTCCTCGGAGTTCTTTTAATCCCTTATTTTATTGGAATTGCATTGATTGTTGCAGTCGTATTTTTTGAAATAAGATATGTGATTAAAAGTCTGAAAGAGAAATCAATAAACAGAATTAAACTGCCATATTATTTTAAGTTCATTTAGAAATAAAATTTCAGTTGATAAAAAAAATCTATTCAGGTATATAGACAGAAAGTCAACCTAAAACTAAAAATTCTCAATATCAACTTTAATTATTTCACTAACTGATTGACCTAAAAATAGTTCAGCAATTGATTTAAAATTGGTTGAAATATCACTAACATACAACGAAATATTTCCTCTTGCTGAAGAGTTTGTCGCTAATCCTATTCTTTCTATTTCTGTGCGAACAATTTCTGATGAAGCCACACCGGAATCAATAAGTTTTACATTCTTCCCAATAACTTCCTGAATAACTTTGGATAGAATCGGATAGTGAGTACAGCCAAGAATAAGTGTATCAATATCACTTTGTTTTAATTCTTTCAAATATTCATCTGCAATTTCATAAGTAGCTTTGTGATCAACCCAACCTTCTTCAGCAAGCGGAACAAAAAGCGGACAGGCTTTTTCAAAGACTATCAAGCTTTCGTCTATCTTATGTAACTGATTTCTGTATGCGTGATTGTTAATTGTTGCACGAGTTCCTATGACTCCAATTTTTTTATTTCTTGTATTACTAATTGCACTTATTGAGCCGGGTTCAATCATCCCTATTATCGGAATATCGAATTGCTTCTTCAAAACATCAATTGCAATTGAAGAAGCCGTATTACAGGCAACGACAACTGTTTTAACATTCTTCTGAAGTAAAAATTTTGTATTCTGAATTGAATATTCAATTACAGTATCATTTGATTTAGAACCGTAAGGAACTCTTGCAGTATCACCAAAATAAACAATACTTTCATTTGGTAAAGCTGAAATTAGTCTTTTAACAACAGTCAAACCTCCGACACCAGAGTCGAAAACCCCAATGGGTTTTTCTTTTTCCATAAAGAACAAGTTATCTCCCAGAATTTTTAATCAGTTGGTTTCTCTCCCATTTTAGCAGTTGCGAAAAACTGCTCGTAAAATCTTTTTGTATAATTATCAACAAGTTCATCTCTTCTTGCCTCACTCTCTGAAGCGACTATAATTCCAGCGTGATACTCTTTGTTTAACTTCCAATAAACTTCAGGGTCATTAAATACTGACATATCAGGCCATTGTTGCTTTGCTAAAGAAGTTACGATTCCAGCAAAATTATTTTTAGTTGGAGGCAGATGATAATCTTTCTCACCATTGAGTATTTCTATTTTAGCCCACTCTCTCCAAAGATTTATTCCAGTTGCTGCTTCAACCAATACAGAAAGATTAGCACCACCGACTCTTGCTGAAGTTTCAAGAAAATAAAATTTCCCATCTTCCGAAGATTGAATGTATTCAGAATGAGAGACTCCTTGTTTTAATCCCAGATATTTCAGCAAGTGAGCATTTAGTTCAGATAACTTAGCAAACTCTGGAGCATCCTGATTCAAAGTTTTACTTGTGAACACTCTTCCCTGATGAGCAACTTCGAAAGGTGGAGTTCCATATTTACTGACACAGCTAAATTTAACCTCGTAATTATAAACTATGGAATCAACGTGATATATATTTCCAGGAACAAATCTCTCCATCAAATAAAACGATTGTTCATCACCGAGGAAGTTTATTCTATCCCAAAGTTCCTGTTCATTATGAACTTTCTTCATTCCATAAGAGCCAGCAAGTAAGCGAGCTTTAACCATATAAGGAAAAGGAACTGTTTTAACAAACTCATGAATTTTTTCATAGTTAAGAATGTGTTGAAATTCCGGCACAGGAATACCTACTTCATAAGCACGCATTCTCATCGCAAGTTTATCTCTGAAATAACGAGCAGTTGTATCACCCATTCCACCAATTCTCAAATGTTCTCTTAATGAAGCAACACGCTCGACATCGAAATCATCAAGTGCAACGATTCTATCAATAATTTCTGTTCTTGCCAAATAGCTTACTCCATAAATAACATCTTTCATATTCCAATCTTTATTTCTATCGGGGATGTAATAAATTTCATCAATAGCTTCCCTTGGCCAATTAGCGCCTTCGAGGGATTTAGAAGTAAGGAGCAAAACTCTGCATCCTTCTTCTTTCGCTTGTTTCATAAAGTCGTGTCCCTTTTCGTAGCTTGAAACACAAAGAATTGTAAGCATAACTCCTCCTTTTTTAGAGATTATATTTTAAGATTTTCACCTTCTAATTTTGCGATAACAACAGCACCACAGGTATCACCAAAAACATTCAATGCAGTTCTGCTCATATCTAAAATTCTGTCAACTGCTAAAATCAGTCCAATTCCTTCAAGCGGAAGTCCCACTGCAGTTAATACAATAGACATCATCACCAAACCAGCCATTGGAATACCAGCCGCACCAATTGATGCAAGTAAAGCGGTTAAAACTACAATCATTTGTTGTAAAATACTAAGCTCAATTCCATAAGCTTGTGAAATGAAAATAGCAGCCACACATTCATAGAGTGCGGTTCCGTTCATATTTACAGTTGCACCAAGCGGAAGAACAAAACTTGAAATCTTATTTGATACTCCGGCATTTTTCTCAACGGCATTTATAGTAACAGGTAGCGTTGCCGAAGATGAAGATGTTGAAAATGCTGTCAGAATCGGTAATGACATTGCTTTGAAATGATTGAATGGATTTATTTTCCCAACAATTTTCAGTATCAAAGGTAATGTGATGAAAAAATGAAATCCTAAACTCAAAAAAACAGTAAACATATAAACACCCAAATGTCCGAACATAGCAAGTAACTTTGATTTGTCCGCTGCCTGATCTGCTACAACTCCACTAACAATTCCAAAAATTCCTATTGGAGCAAATAGTATTATAAAACTTGTTAATTTCATCATCACTTCAAAAGCTGCATTAAAAAAATTATTCAATGTATCACGATATTTTGCTTCTACTTTCAGCGTGAATAACCCAAAGAGAATTGCAAAGAAAATTATTGCAATCATATCCGCATTTGCAAAAGCTTCAAAAACATTTGTTGGAATAATTCGAAGAATAATTTCTTTTATTCCATATTTCGAGGCGGTCAATTCCGGCACTTCCATTCGTAAACCAAGGTCTGCATTTATTCCTGGCTTGATAAAATTAACGAATATCAATCCCGTTAAAATTGCTAAGAAACCAGTTGATAGAAAAAATGCAATTGCTTTCATTCCAATTCTTCCAAGACTTTTGGATTCGCCAAGATTGGAAACACCGGCTATCATCGAAGTTAAAACCAAAGGAACAATTATCATTTTTAACGCACGTAAAAATAACTCACCAAGCCACCTCACATAATTAACATAATCTGTTAGATATAGTCCAAACAATATTGCAAAAACAAATGCAATCAGAATCTGCCAATGTAGTTCAATTTTTTTCATAAAGTATTATAATAGGTTTTTAAGAATTTCATCGCAAACTGCGTATCCGGATTTTGTCATTTTAATAACGCCTTCACTCTCAGATAAATAACCAGCTTCGACATAATAGTTTATATTAGTGCTTACACTATTAAACCAATCAGTGCCAAATTTCTCGGTTAGCTCTTGCAAAATTAAACCATTACTTCTTAATGCTAACATAATATATTCACTTTGAAGCTCTTCCTCGGAAAGGAATTCTTCACTCATCTTAGCATTGCCATTAAGCTCAATTTCGCAGATGTATTTTTTCAGACTCGAAAAATTCCACCACCTTCTGTTTTTATAAAATGAATGTGCAGAAGGTCCGAATCCAAGATAATTTTTATGATGCCAATATGAAAGATTATGAATGCATTCAAAACCGGGCTTTGAAAAATTTGAAACTTCATATTGATGAAAATTATTATTTGCCAGATAATCAATTGTGAACTGATACAAGTCAGCATCGTAATCATCATCCTGAATTTTGACTTTTCCATCAAGGACTAACTTATTCAGAATCGTTCCTCTTTCCAGAATTAAACTGTAAGTTGAAATATGAGTTATAGGAAGTGAGCAGGCAATTTCAAGATTCTTTTTCCACTTTTCTTTTGTTTGGTTGGGTAAGTTAAAAATCAAATCCACATTGATATTTTCGAATCCTATCTCTCTTGCTTCGTTCACAGTTTTAATTGCAGTATTTTTATCGTGAATTCTTGTTAGAAACTTTAAATCTTCTTCATCAAAGGACTGAATTCCAATGCTCAAACGATTGACACCTGAATTCTTTAGCTCAACTAATTTATTCTTTTCCACTGAGCCCGGATTTGTTTCGAGAGTTATTTCTGGATTTTCACAAAAGCTGAATTTTTTATAGAGAAAGTTGATAATGTCTTGAATCTGATATGCTTTCAGGATTGATGGTGTTCCTCCTCCAAAGAAGATTGAACTGAACTTCATTTTATCTGAATAGATTAACGAGTAAAACTCTATTTCTTTTTTTAATGAATTTATGAACTCTGATTCGTTCTCAAAAGTTATTATGGAATAAAAATCACAATAAATACATTTGTGTTCGCAAAAAGGGATGTGAATGTATAAAGCTGAGTTTTCGGGTTCGGGCATTTAGCTTTTATGGTTTTTGGTTCTAAAATATCATTTGAAGGTCAATAAAACAATTTTATCTTTGTTTTGAATATGAAAATCTCTTATAAAAATATTTTTTTGATTATCGGCTTTGCTTTTTCAATCGGATTGATTTATAACTATCTTAATCCAAAAGGAATTCCCTTGGTCAAAGAGAAGAAAGAATTAGTTTTCGAATCAGATAGTGTGTTAATTTCACTTACAGAACAAATTGAAAAAGTTTCTGCCGATAGTGTAAATCAAAAAACTGCTAATGATAATTCGAGTGGAAATAAATCCGAAAAAATTATTGATGATAAAAAGCAAGCTGAGACAAAAATCGAAGCATTCAGTGAGCCTCGAGCCATCAAGATTGATCTCGCATACAAACTTTTTAAGCAAGGAGTAAAATTTATTGATGCACGTATGCCTAATGAATATGAAGCAGGCCATATAAAAGGAGCTTACAATATTCCTTTTGACGGTGATGAAAGATATAGAGACATTCTAAATAACTTTTCAAAAGATGAAATTATTGTGGTTTACTGCGGTGGAACAGACTGCGATTTGAGCATTTATTTAGGCAATGAAATTTTTGAGAAAGGATTTAAAAGAGTTTATGTTTTCTTTGGTGGATGGAATGAATGGCTCGAAAATAACTATCCAACAAGCAAAAACTAATTATGAAAACAAATAAATTTTTAGAATACTTTTTACTTTTAGCCCGAATAGTTTTGGGATTTATTTTTGTTTATGCAGGAGCTGATAAAATTTCAAATCCCGAAAGTTTCTCTCAGGCAATTCAGAATTACAGGTTGCTTCCGACAGAGATAATTAACTTCTTTGCGATAACTCTACCTTGGCTTGAATTGACAAGTGGTTTATTACTGATATTTGGTATCAAAGTCAGAGAAAATAGTTTAATCTTAACTTCGATGTTATTTGTTTTCACACTTGCTGTTGCGATTAGTATGATAAGAGGATTAAACTTTAATTGTGGATGTTTTGGGAAACCAAGTCCAATTGGTTGGCAAAAACTTGGTGAAAATTTTTTGATGCTTGTTTTAGGATTTGTATTGATTGTTTATAACTCAACTTTACTGAATTTCTCGGACGAGAAAAAATCAGACTAAGGTTTTGTCCTGTTTTTTTCAATTTGCGAAAGACTGTCTCTTAAAACTCCCAAAGAGCGTTGACTCAAAAGATCAATTTTCACCAAACCCAATTCCTCTATAGAATACATATCATATTGAGTAACTATCAAACCCAATCCTTTGTTTTTGACATATTCAAGAGCAGTGTAATCGGTAATCTTTGTTGGAGAGATTATTATTCCACCGGGATGAATACTTAAATGTCTCGGGAAATCAGAAATGCGAACAGCATAATCAATTATTGTTTTCCAAGGTTCAATCTTAAAGTTTAGACTTCTTGCTTCAGGATAAAGCTTATTTATCTCTGGTAAATTTTTTGCTGATGTCCAAGGAATTTTTTTACTGAATTGAGAAATTTCTCTATCGCTTATTCCAAATGCTTTTGCAGTTTCTCTGAATGCAGAGCGAGCACGAAAAGTAACGTGAGTTGAAATCATTGCAACTTTTTCATAGCCGTATTTTTCAAAAACATATTTGATTATCTGATCTCTTTCTTTCCACGAAAAATCAATATCAATATCTGGTGGATTGCTTCTTGCTTTGTTAAGAAATCTTTCGAAATAAAGATTATGCTTGATTGGATCAATTTGTGTGATACCAAGGCAATAAGCAACCAAACTATTCGCAGCCGAGCCTCTTCCAATAGTAACCATACCGCATCTTTTTGCTTCCTGAAGAATATCCCAAACGATTAAAAAATAATCTACAAATCCCAGCGAAGTAATTACCTCGATTTCATAATTCAATCTTGAAATTGTCTTTTCATCAGGATTTGGATAAAGTTGGTTAAATCCTCGATATAAGATTTCCAAAAAGAGTTCATCATTATTTTGAGAATAACTATTCACAAACTGTGGGAGCTTATAATTTCCTAATTGCAAATCAACATTTACTTTTTCAGCAATTAGATATGTATTTCGAATAGCTTGTGGAATTTTCTTAAATGATTTTTTTAATTCCTCACTTTGTTTGAAATAAAATTCCTCATCAACCAATTCCTCTGGATGAAGATTTGCCAAAGTAGTATTGCAATCAATAGCTCTTAAAAGTCTATGGATTTCAAAATCATTTTGATTAATGAAATAAATCGGATTTGTAGCAACAATCGGAATATTTTCTTTCTCAGCGAATTCGTAAACCTTGAGCATTTTCTTTCTTGATGAAGGCGTAATGAAAATCTCTGCATAAAATTCATTCTGCTTATTCATTGCTTGAAGAAGCTCGATAGAAGGACTGATGAAAATCAGATTTTCCCAATACTGGCTAATGATTTTCTTTAAGTTAAAATCTTCATTAAGATTTCTGATTGTAGTGATTTTACAAATTTCACTGTAACCTTGAAAGTTTTTACAAATGATGAGAG
>CAKZLD010000167.1 GCA_937125135.1 uncultured Ignavibacterium sp. | reverse complement strand
GAACTGATTCACGAATTAAGAAAGAAATATACAATCGTTATTGTTACTCATAATCTTCAGCAGGCAGCTCGTGTCAGCAATTATACGGCTTTCTTTTATTTGGGTCGTTTGATTGAATTTGATAAAACTTCAAAAATCTTTACCAATCCTTCAAATAAACAAACTGAAGATTATATTACAGGTAGATTTGGTTAAAATTTTTTAGGAGAGAAAAATGGAACGTTTATTAGATGAACATTTAGATAAATTAAAAACCAGAGTAATTAAAATGTGTAGTCTGGTTGATGAACAAGTTCAGCTTGCAAGCAAAGCTTTTGATGAAGATAACCTTGAGCTTGCTAAATATGTAATTGAACAGGATAAAAAAGTTGATAAGTTCGACCTTAAGATTGATAAAATCTGTCAGAAGATTTTTGCACTCACCCAACCAGTTGCTATGGACTTGAGATTAATTATGTCTTCAATGACACTAAATACTGATTTGGAAAGAATAGGTGATATAGCAGTAAATATTGTTGAAAATCTCATATTGATTGAAAAGAAACCTGATTTTTACAATCAGACTAAACTTCCTGAAATGTTTATAAATGCAAAGAAGATGCTCAAAAATGCAATAGATGCATATATTAATGGAAATCCTGAACTGGCAAAAACTGTAATTTATGATGACGGCGAAGTGGATAAATTAAATGCCGAAAATCATGCAATTCTTAAGAACATAATGAAACAAAGTCCTGATAATATTGAAGGAGCAGTTGCATTACTGGTTATATCAAGAGAATTAGAAAGGATTGCCGATCATGCAACTAACATTGCAGAAGATGTATTCTTTATCTACGAAGCCCAAATGATTAAGCACAAATACGAGAAATTATTCTTCGAAGATACTTCTGATGAGGATTAAGGCAGAAAAGATTTGATAAATGATTTTATCCTTGATTCACTGAAAACACTTTTTTCAGTTTCATCTTTATTTATTGTGTTTTTGAATATCGCAATCATCCAACTGAGATAAACTAATTCTTTTGGTATTCTGTTATCGAATTTTTCAATGTTCTCCCGATTTAAAAAACTTACAACAAGACTAACAACATTAATTTCATCAGATAAAAGTTTCTCTAATAATTTTGATTCATTCTCACTTAGTTCTGATGTAAATTTTCTGATGAATAAAAGAGCAACCATTCTGTTTTCTGAAAGAATATTGTTCTTTAATTCAAAATATTTTAAGAATCTATCCATTATATCAATTGATTCATCGTTAAATATTGCTTTAATCTTTTCAATTAACTCAATTGATTCCGATTCTAAAACAGCGGTATATAATTCATCTTTTGATTTGAAGTAATGGTAAATAGTTGCTTTTCCGATTCTTATATCTCTAGCAACTTCTTCTAAAGTGGTTTTATAATATCCGAGTTTGGAAAATCTTTTCGAAGCAGCTTTAATTAACTGATTTTTTCTTTTATTGTTTTTCATTACTGTTAAAATAAAAACAAATTACTTAAATAATAAAAATTTTTAATCTGTGTTATCGGTGGTTTATTAATTTAACCACAGATTTCACAGATTCACTCAGATGAAAAAAATACAAGTTTATTTTTACAAATGATGATTTATTATAATCAGCCGAATAGAATTTTATAGGTGCTTCATTAACAGGCAGAAAATTTATATTTTAACCACCAATTATTAAAAATATTATGGTAGAAGTAAGAAACATAAAAATAGGCGATAACAATCCTTTAGTTTTGATTGCGGGTCCTTGTGTAGTTGAATCTGAAGAAATCATTTTCAAGACAGCAGAAGAGATAAAAAAAATCACTGAACGACTGAACATTCATTTTATCTTTAAATCCAGTTTTAAGAAAGCAAACAGAACAAGTCTTAAATCTTTCACAGGACTTGGCGATGAGGATGCAATTAAAATTTTAAGTCAGGTTCGTACAAATTTTAATTTGCCAGTTTTAACTGACATTCATAAAGAAGACGACATCAAATTAGTTGCTGATTCCGTTGACGTCATTCAGATACCAGCATTTTTATGCAGACAAACAGATTTGTTATTAGCAGCAGGAAAGTCAGGTTTAGTTGTAAACATTAAGAAAGGACAATTCCTTGCTCCTGAAGATATGCGACACGCAGCAGAGAAAGTAGCTTCAACAGGGAACAATAAAATTTTACTTACCGAAAGAGGAACTACTTTCGGCTATCACAATCTTGTTGTTGATATGAGATCACTTGTAATTATGAAAGAAATTGGTTATCCAGTTGTAATGGATGCCACTCATTCGGTTCAGTTACCAAGCAAAGAAAATATCTCCGGTGGTGAACCAAGATTCATAAAACCTCTTGCAAAAGCCGCTACTGCAGTCGGAATTGATGCACTGTTTTTAGAAGTTCATCCTAATCCTAAAGAAGCTTTGAGTGATGCTGCCAGTCAATTACCTTTAATAGAACTTGAACCTCTTATCTCAGAAATAAAAGCAATTGATTCACTAATTAAATCTTCCAATAAATAGAATAATAAATGAATAACCATAAAGAAATTACATTAACAGATGAACAAATAATTGAACATGCTAAAAAAGTAATTAGAATTGAAAGTGAAGCTGTTCAAAATCTTATTGATTCAATTGATGCAGATTTTGTAAAAGCTGTTGAGATAATTTATAAATCTAATGGAAGGGTTGTTTTAACTGGTTTGGGAAAAAGCGGTTTGATAGCAAGAAAAATTGTAGCAACTCTAAACTCAACCGGTACTCCTGCAATATTTTTACATCCCACCGACGCTTTACACGGCGATCTCGGAATGGTTCGAAATGAAGATGTTGCTATCGTTATTTCTAAAAGTGGTGCAAACGATGAAATCTTAAATCTAGTACCTATGTTTAAGAGAATTGGAGTCCCGATTATTGCTATGACCGCAAATAAAAATTCCAAATTAGCTCAACAATCAGATGTGTTTTTAAGTATCGCAGTCAAAGAAGAAGCTTGTCCCTACGACCTCGCTCCAACTTCATCGACAACTGCAACCCTTGTTTTGGGTGATGCAATTTCTGTTACTCTGCTTCATCTTAGAAATTTTACTGAAGAAGACTTTGCTTTTCTCCATCCTGCTGGAAGTCTTGGTAAAAGATTATCTCTTAAGATTAAAGAGATTATGATTACTGGTGATAGAATTCCAATTGTTAAAGAAACTGATTTGATGACCAAAGTTATTTATGAAATTTCAAGTAAAAGATTAGGAACCACTTGTGTCGTTAATGATGATGGAGTTCTTACCGGAATTATTACTGATGGCGATTTGAGAAGACTTCTTGAAAAAACTCTCGATATTAAAAATCTTTGTGCTGCAGATGTGATGACTAAAAATCCCAAGGTAATAAAATCCGATACTCTTGCTTCTTTTGCTTTGCAGATGATGGAAAATTATAAAATAACTTCTTTAATTATTGCAGATGATAACTTAAAACCAATAGGAATTATTCATTTACACGAGTTGATTAATCTTGGGCTTCAATCTAGATGAAATATCTTCTGTCCCTCTTAATAATATCATTAATTGTAAGTTGTAAAAGTGAAAGACTAAAACCTCCTATTGATTACTCATTCAAAGATGAGGACATTCCGGTACAGGAATCATGGAATTCAGAGGTAACTTTTTCTGATTCAGGTAAGATAAAAGCAATTCTGTTTGCTGGTCACATTCAAGTATTTCCGCAAAGAAATGAGACTTTAATAAATGATGGTGTCAAGGTAGATTTCTACGATGAAGAGCAAACAAAAACAACTACACTTACTTCAAAAAGAGGTAGAGTAGATGATTTGACAACAGATCTCTATGCGATTGACAGTGTGGTTGTTTTCAGTGATAGCGTTACTATTTATACTGAACTGATAAAATGGAAAAATGAAGAAAGAAAAATTGTATCAGATAAATTTGTAACTATCATTTCACCCACTGAGAAAATTCAGGGATATGGTTTTGAATCAGACCAATCACTTAAAAATTACACCATATATCGTATCACTTACATAACAAGAAGAGATTCAGTTCAATGAAATCATTCATTTTGATAATAATGCTTTCTGCTTCTCTTCTAGCTCAGGAAAATATTATTATTGTGGGCGACAGCCTGATTGGAATGGTCGTAAATGGTGAGTCTATAAGAGAAGTTTCTGGAAATGTCGTTCTTACTCAAGGGAATGTGAAAGTAACTTGCAACAAAGCCATTCAGTATTTGTCAAGAAATGATGCGGAACTGATTGGAAATGTAATTGTAACTCAGGATAATTTGACCATCAAGACAGAAAAAGGATTTTATTTCGGAAATCTCAGAAAAACTGTAAGTAACTCTGGTGTAATTCTCGATGATAGAAAAGTAATTCTCTCCGCTAAACAGGGAGAATATTTTTTTGACGATAATAAAGCTGTATTCAATGATAATGTTAAACTCTACGATACAGTATCAACTTTAACATCAGAAAAACTTATTTATTTCAGGAAAGAGGATAGAGCAATATCTGTTGGCAATGTAAAAATTGTAGATGAAGAAAATACTATTTATGCTGATAGTCTGGAACATTTCAGAAATGAGCAAAAGTCTTTTGCTTTTAACAACGTATTGATTAAAAATAACATAAACAATGTTCTGGTGTTCGGCAATTATCTTGAGGATGATAGAATAAAAAAATACACAATCATTGATTATTCACCATTACTCATTCAGATTGATACGGTCATAGTAAAAAACGATGATGGAACTGAACAGACAACCTTTGACACACTTTTCATTTCATCACTCAAAATGGAAGTTTTCAGAGATGAAGAAGATAGATTTCTGGCGATTGATTCAGTAAAAATCATTCGTGGACTTTTCAGTTCAATCAATGAGATAACTTTTTATTCACAGGATTCCTCAAAAATTATCACTTATAAAAAATCCGATGAATCTCCTCAGCCGGTAATTTGGTATGCTTATTCTCAGCTTACTGGCGATTCAATTACAATTTACCTTTATGATAATAAAATTGTTCAACTTGATGTGGACGGAAAAGCTTTTATGCTGACACAAAATGAAAACTTTCCCGAACGATTCGATCAATCATCAAGCTCATCAACAAAACTTTATTTTGTTGACAACAAAGTAACTCGTGTTGAGTATTTTGATAATGTATTTTCGATTTATTATATGTACGAAGACAATGAGCCTAACGGACTGATTAAGGCAAATTCAAGGGATGCAATAATCTATTTAACAGATAACGAAGTAAGCGATGTAAAATTATTAGGCAATCCGGGAAGTGAGTATTATCCTGAAAACCTTGTTGAAAAAAGAGAAAGAAATTTTCTTCTGCCTAAATTTAATTTGATACACAACAGACCTTCAAAAGAAATGATGTATGAAAAATTGAGTAAATTCAAATGGCACACACATTAAGAAGTGAAAATCTTGTAAAAGTTTATAAGAAACGAACAGTTGTAAACAATGCAAGTGTTCAGGTTTCAAAAGGAGAAATCGTTGGTTTGCTTGGTCCCAACGGAGCAGGGAAGACCACAACTTTTTATTTGATTACAGGAATGATAAAACCGAACAGCGGAAAAGTATTTTTAGACCAAACTGAAATAACTAAAATTCCTATGTATCAAAGAGCAAGACTTGGAATCGGATATTTACCTCAGGAGGCTTCTATCTTCCGAAGACTTACTGTTGAAGAAAACCTTCTCGCAGTACTTGAAATGACAAAATTGAGTTCAAAAGAAATTAAAGAAAAATGTGATAGATTACTTGAAGAACTTTCAATCACAAGAATCCGAAAAAGTCTTGGCTTCCAACTAAGTGGTGGTGAGAGAAGAAGGACAGAAATCGCAAGAGCATTGGCGACAGATCCGAGTTTTATTCTTTTGGATGAACCATTTGCCGGTGTTGATCCGATTGCCGTTGAAGATATTATGAACATTGTGGCAAATCTCAAGAATAGGGGAATAGGCGTACTCATTACAGACCATAACGTTCACGAAACTTTAAGCATTGTTGATAATGCTTACATTCTAATTAACGGAGTAATTTTCAAACAAGGCACCGCACAAGATTTAGCTGAAGATGAAGAAGTCAGAAAACTCTACCTCGGCGAAAAATTTAGATTGGATAGATACAGTTGAAATTTTTGTGAGGTAGTATAACTGGTACTTAGGAATAATAGAAATACACTTTAACAACAAATTTTATCGGAACGACTAACCATTACTCCTCAACTACAATAGTGAGTCTGCCTGTTCTTTGGCGGGTTCATTCGCAATTTCTTTTTATATAACTTTTACTAAATTCTCAGTAATCTTTCTTGTAATATCTTTTGAATTTCTCTTCTGCCATCTATAATACAATGTATAAATACTTCATCTTTTATAATTTGATATATAATTCTATAAGGTTTGTAAAATATTTCTAAAAAATCATCTATCTCCAGTAGCTTTAATTCAGGTGGGATTCGACCTCTTTTGGGAAATTTTTCAAGAGTTAAACATTTATTGAGTAAGCTTTCATATAATTTCTCTGCCTTATTCTCAGAATCGTTTATATATGCATATTTATAAATTTCAAATAAGTCGTCCTCAGCATCAGATATGAAATTAACTTTGTATTTCATTTATATCTCTCTTAAACGCATTAATTCTTTTTCTGACATCTTTGAAGGTTTTATCAAGAGGTTTGTAGTTTTTGTTCTTTAGATTCCTTCCACTCAATGCTAATATTTTTAAGAGAGCCAGAGCTTCTTGAGTTTGTTCAAAAACTTTTACATCTTGAAGAATTACTTTAGCCTCACCATTATGTGTAATTACCATTGTCTTTTTATTTTCTACAACATCTCTTATTACTTCGGAAGCGTGAGTCTTTAAGTAACTAATTGGTTTAATTGATTCGCTAAATTTCATTTTATCTCCTAAAATTCTTTGACCAAAATATAGTCCTTTATCAGGTCTTTCACAAATTCACTAATATAAAATTCTTGTAACCGAGTAACGGCATTGTACCTAAGCCGCAACCCAGAACAAGAATGAATAATAAAAAATTACATCTAACAATTTGATCACTTGTTCGCATTTAGCAGAATTTTTTTAACTGTAGAGCCTTTAA
>CAKZLD010000166.1 GCA_937125135.1 uncultured Ignavibacterium sp. | reverse complement strand
TCTAAAGTTTTAAGTAATCCTTCTTTTCTGCTGAATTTTGGCTGCCAATTAAGAACTCGCTTTGCTTTTGAAATATCAGGTTGTCTCACTTTCGGATCATCAATTGGAAGAGGATGATATTCAATTTTACTTTTAGTGCCTGTCAGTTCGATAATCTCTTCAGCAAATTGTTTAATAGAGATTTCTTCAGGATTACCGATATTAACTGGTAATACTTCATCGGACATCAATAGTTTGAATATTCCGTCAATCAAATCATCAACGTAGCAGAAACTTCTTGTTTGGTTTCCATCTCCAAAAATGGTTAATGGCTCATTCTTCAATGCTTGAGAAATGAAAGCAGGTAAAGCTCTCCCATCATTTAATCGCATCCGAGGACCAAAGGTATTGAAAATTCTAACTATTCTTGTCTGCACTCCGTGATAACGGTGGTATGCCATAGTCAGAGATTCTGCAAATCGTTTTGCTTCATCATAAACTCCGCGAGGACCTACAGGATTAACGTTTCCCCAATATTCTTCACTCTGAGGATGTTCGAGTGGATCGCCATAAACTTCTGAAGTTGATGCGAGAAGAAAAACAGCATTCTTTTCTTTTGCTAATCCAAGTGCTTTGTGAGTTCCAAGTGATCCTACTTTTAGTGTTTGAATCGGAAGTTGAAGATAATCTATTGGGCTTGCAGGTGAAGCGAAATGTAATATGTAATCAACTTTGCCCGGCACGTGAATAAAATTTGTAACATCGTGTTTAACGAAAACAAAGTTATCATTTCCGAAAAGGTGAGAAATGTTTTCAATATCACCTGTTATAAGGTTATCAATGCAAACTACACGAATACCTTCAGATAGTAATTTATCGCAAAGATGAGAGCCAAGAAATCCAGCACCACCAGTGACTACCGCTGTTTTCAATTTTTACCTCTGTATATAGTTTCTCTTCCGATGCTGTAGTATGTGAAATCTTTTTCTATCATATCTTCAAGATCGTAAACATTTCTTCCATCAAAAATTAGTGGCTCTTTCAGAAGAGTTTTAATTTTATCAAAGTCAGGATTTCTGAATTCATTCCATTCCGTAAAAATTAGAAGTGCATCTGCGTTCTTCAAAGCATCATATTGGTTTTCACTGTAAGTTATTAAATCATTCAGATAAAACTTTGCATTATCCATTGCAACAGGATCGAATGCTGAAACAGTCGCTCCAGCTTCCAAAAGTTTTTTAATAATTGAAACAGAGGGAGCTTCTCTCATATCATCTGTATTTGGTTTGAAGGATAATCCCCAAACAGCAAAATGTTTTCCTGAAATATTTCCTTCAAAATGAAGTAATATTTTTTCAAAGAAACGAATTCTTTGTTCTTTGTTTATCTTATCAACAAGTTCAAGAATTGTTAGTTTCGAACCTTTGTCGCTTGATGTTTTAATCAATGCATTTACATCCTTTGGAAAGCAAGAACCACCGTAACCAATTCCCGGGAATAAAAATCTTTTTCCAATTCGTGAATCACTTCCCATTCCTTTTCTGATTAAATCAATATTAGCTCCGACTTTTTCACAAAAGTTCGCTAGCTCGTTCATAAATGTAATACGTGTAGCGAGATAGCTATTAGCAGCATATTTTGTAACCTCTGCACTTTTAATATCCATTTCAATTATCGGATTTCCCTGACGAACAAATGGTTCATAAAGCTCTCGCAGAATTTTGAATGCTTTCTCTGATTCTGCACCAATAACTATTCTATCAGGCTTCATAAAATCCTCTACTGCAAAACCTTCACGTAAAAATTCGGGATTGGAGGCTACATCAAAATTTTTAACTCCTCTTTCCATTAAGATGGATTTAATCATTTCTACTGTACCTACCGGAACAGTGCTTTTATTAACTATCAATTTATATTTCGAATTATCTTGAAGTAAATCGCTAATATCTTCAGTTACTTTGATAACGTGTTGTAAATCTGCAGAGCCATCTTCATCTTGCGGAGTAGGCAAACAAAAGAAAATTACATCAGCAAAATCAATAGCATCATTCAAGCTATTGCTGAACATAATTCTTTTCTGCTTAAAATTTCTTAAATAAAGAACTTCTAGTCCGGGTTCATAGATAGTAACTTGTCCATTTAATAATTTATTTAGTTTATCCTGATTATTATCAATGCATAAAACTTCATTACCCATTTCGGCAAAGCAAACTCCGGATGTAAGTCCGACATATCCAGTTCCAATGACAGCAAGTTTCATTTATTATCTCCAATAAAGTTTGAAAAATACAATCAAAAATAAATAAAAATCTCTGTTTCATTGAGTCCGCATGGTTTAATAAATTCTTCATGGTTGTTTTGAAACTAAAAATTTCTTGATTATGTTAAAACTATTAACATATAACAATTAAATAACCATTCAGAGGGAATATGAAATCAAACATAATTTTTTTAGTCCTCATCGCAGTGAGTTTTTTATTTATAGCTTGCGAAGATAAAATTGTCTCTGATCCTGATCCTACTCCGCAACCCTCAGGAATGACAGCAAAATTTTCTGACATTCAGGCAAAAGTTTTTAATGTCAGCTGTGCTTCTTCAGGGTGTCATGGTGGTTCCATTGTAGCTTCTAATCTTAATTTGTCTGCTAGTAGTTCATACAATCAATTAGTTAATGTAAACAGTTTAGAGAATCCATCTTTGAAAAGAGTTGCTCCGGGTTCGAGTGCTCAAAGTTTTTTGATTAGAAAACTTGAAGGAAATGGAACTTCTGTTATGCCACCATCTGGAAAATTAAGTAAACAGATAATTGATTCAATTAAAGCTTGGATTGATAGAGGAGCATTAAATAATTAGGAATTTTTATGAAAATAAAATTTTTGATAATTCTTTTTTTATTTGCATCAATCTTATCTTTTGCACAGGAACATTTTGTTGACAAGCAAAAAGAAAATTTAGTAAAATTTATCTCCAAAACTCCAATCGAATCATTTGAAGGAATTACGAATCAGATTGATGGTTTTATGTATTGGGAAGGGGAGAGTCTAACGAATAAATCCCAACTTTATTTTGAAGTAAATCTTGATGCATTGGATACAGGTATCGGATTACGTAATCGGCATATGAAAGAAAATTATCTTGAAACTTTCAGATATCCTTATGCACAGTTCAATGGAAAAGTTGTAAAAGAAGAAGCTGAATCGGATAATAAATCAAAAGTATCTGTTGAAGGTGAAATGTTCATTCACGGAGTCGCAAAAAAAATTACAATTAATGGTATCGTCGAAAAAAATAAACCATCATATAGAATCAAATC
>CAKZLD010000165.1 GCA_937125135.1 uncultured Ignavibacterium sp. | reverse complement strand
AACCACTAGTATTAAAAGTACAATCAGAACGACAACTCAAAGTACCATCATCAAAACCCAAACTCTGACAAGTCTTATCATTCAAATTAGAACCATCACATTGCTCAGTAGTATTAATAAATCTAATATCACTTTTGTGAAACGAGAACTCTCATTCCTTCAACTTTTATAACTTTAATTTCTGTTCCGGGTTGGATGAATTCACCATCTGATATAACTTCAACTCGTTTCCCTTCAATTTCAGCTATACCAACAGGTCTGAGTATTGTAACAGCAACTCCAGATTTGCCAAGTAAACTTTGCTCTTCACTAACAGAGACAAAACCTTGCTCAGCTTTCTCCGCTTCAGACAAAACCAAACGATTGAATAATGAAGACTTCGGAAGGTACTTCGCTAAAAGAAGTATTAATACTATCGCTAAAATTACTGCAAATGCAAGTTGAATTATTGCCATAGAAATTGATTCAAAAGTTATAAATGGTCCACTACCAATTAAGGATAAAAAGATTGAAAGGAAGATAAGAATTATTCCTGAAATACCTGCGACACCAAATCCAGGTAACACAAAAATTTCTACAATAAGTAAAGTTACTCCAGCAATAAACATTAATATTTCAACTATGGAGGCTAATTGCAGAATGTAAGAAGAACCAAAGAATAAAGCCAATGCAATCAATCCTGCAGTTCCGGGAACTCCCCATCCCGGAGTTTTTATTTCTGCCATCAAACCAAAAAATCCAATCATAATTAAAATTGAAGAAATTATTGGGTTATTGAGAAACCTTACAACATCCTCTGCCCAATTTGTTGTTACTTTAATTAATTCCGCATCTTTATGTCCAATAAATTCTAACACTTGATTGATACTTGTTAGAATTGTATCTGTCATTTTGTATTTCAATGCTTCTTCAGAAGTGAGGGTAACCAATTGTGTGCTGTCGGTTAAACCGGGGATGACAATCCTTTCATCAACCATAGCTTGAGCTATTTCGGTGTTTCTTCCATTTCGTTCAGCTGTTGATCGCATTTCTGAACGCATATAAGATTGATATTTTTCTGAAACTTTCTGACCAGTTTGATCTACTACTGTCGCAGCTCCGATATTACTACCAGGAGCCATAACAATAGTACGACAAGATAATGCAATCAAAGCTCCAGCAGAGATTGCACGATTATTTATGAAAGCTACTGTTTTAATTTTACTTGAAAGTATTGCGTCTTTGATTTGTGTCGCGGCGTCAACTCTTCCGCCAAATGTATTTATCTTGAATATTATTGCATCAGCATTATTTTTTTCTGCTTCGGAGATAACTCTTGAAATATATGGTGATAATCCCAAATCAATATCACCTTCAATATAACCAATGTAAACTTTGCTTTGCTGAGCAATTAGTGAAACATAAAATATAAAGGCGAATAAAATTGATTTCATCTCAATCTCCGGATGGAATTATTTTTTATGGAATAAAAAATCAATACGAATTTCTAATACAAAACTAAACAGGAATATTCAAAGTCAAACAGAAAATTTTGAAATACTGCTCTAATTCTTTGGTCGTTTTATCATTGACGAAAATAAAGTCAGCCCTTTTCTTTTTCTCTTCATCAGGGATTTGATTCAACTCCCTTTTATTAAAATCTTCTTCCGAAAAACCATTTTGTAACTTTCGCTGAAGTCTGATTTCTCTTGGTGCAGTAATTAAAATAACATAATCAAAAGAACTTTCAATATCTGCTTCATAAATTAAAGCACTTTCAATGAAAACAATATCATTAGTCTTTAAAGTTTCGTTGGAAAGCTGATTGATTTTTTTAATTACAATTGGATGTAAAATTGATTCAAGCTTTTTTAATTTTTCAAAATTACTGAAAACAATTTCCGCAAGAAATTTATAATTTGGTTTGCCATTGATATAAGAGTCAGAACCGAATTGCGATAGAACTTTTTCTTTCACAAGATTATTTTCACTTAGTAATTGCTTAGATATTTCATCAGCACGAATAACTACAAAGCCAAACTTTTCAGCAATTTTACAAAACTCTGATTTGCCCGATCCAATGCTACCGGTGATGGCAACTTTGAATTTCTTTTTCAATTTATTTCACTTTCTATTTTGCGAAAGCTACTTTTCTAACTTCACGAATAACGGTGACTTTTATTTGTCCGGGATATTCCATTTCTTCTTCGATTTTACCGGCAATCTCTCTTGCAAGTTTTTCTGCAACTGTGTCATCAACTTTTTCTTGTTCTACAACTACGCGTACTTCTCTGCCAGCTTGAATTGCATAAGTTTTAGCAACGCCCTCAAATGACTTAGCCAAATTTTCAAGATTTTCCAAACGTTTGACATAGCTTTCGATTGGTTCTCTTCTTGCTCCGGGTCTGGCACCGCTTATAGCATCAGCAGCCTGAACTAAAACAGCAATTGGATGTTCCATCTCAATATCTTCGTGGTGAGAACCAACTGCATTTACAACAATCGGATGTTCTTTGTATTTCTTGGTTATATCATATCCAATCAATGCGTGAGGACCTTCAACTGTCTTATCAACGGTTTTACCAATATCGTGAAGTAAGCCAGCTCTTTTTGCAAGTATCTGATCAAGCCCTAATTCAGCAGCCATAATACCTGTTAAGAATGCGACTTCGATACTGTGTTGTAAAAGATTCTGACCATAACTCGAACGATACTTCATTTTACCAACATACCGAACTAATTCAGGATGCATATTATGGAGTCCAAGTTGAAGAAGAGTATTCTCTCCTTCCCTGAGAATTTCTTCTTCTAACTCATTGGTAGTCTTTTGAACGATTTCTTCAATTCTCGCAGGATGAATTCTTCCATCAGCAATAAGTTTCTCCAATGAAATTCTGGCAATTTCTCTTCTGAATTGATCGAAGGATGATAATATTACAGCTTCAGGAGTATCGTCAACAATTACATCAACACCTGTAACAGATTCAAACGCACGAATATTCCTACCTTCTTTACCGATTATTCTACCTTTCATTTCATCATTTTGAATCTGAACAACGGATACAGTGGTTTCAATTGAATGGTCGGCAGCAGTTCTTTGAATTGCCTGCACTATAACTTTTTGAGCTTCTTTTTTAGCATCAGCTTTTGCTTTCTCATAAATCTCTCGAATCATTTGCGAGGAATCTGATTTGGCTTCAGCTATCATATTTTCAATCAGAAGCTTTTTAGCATCTTCCGAAGTCATCCCGGAAATTTTTTCAAGCTTTTCGTTTTGCTCAATTTCAAGTTTTTTAATTTCTTCAATTCGTTTATCAAGATTTAATTTTAATTCAGAAAGATCTTTTTCCAATTTTTTTATATCTTTTTCTTTCTGAAGAATTAAATCATATTTCTTTTCAACATTTTCTTCGCGAATTGAAAGTTGTTTTTCAACATTTGCAATTTTTTGTCTTTTTTGATTTACTTCATTATCAAATTCAACTTTCTTTTTATACCATTCATCTTTGACTTCTAAAAGTTTTTCTTTCTTTAATGCATTAGCTTCTTTTTGAGCATCTGCAATAATTTGTTCTGCTCTTTTTTCAGCAGATAAAATACTTTTTTTGCCAACCTTAGAATTGAAATACCATCCTAAATAGAAAAAAATTGCTACTAAAATTGCATCGATGATAATGATTAAAACAATACTATCCATAATTCCTCCAACACTGATTTAATTTATAAAATCCGCAACTGCCGTGCGATAAATAGGGAAAACCCTATTGATCACGGTGGGTATGCTCTCGAACGCTTTTTACTTCCACTGCTGAATCCCAGAGGGAAACAATTCCTGACAAAGTCAAGACGAGGCCTGTAATACACGCCGAAGTCCACATTCCCTAATGGTATTATTTGTTAGTTTTCCATTTATGTTAACGGCAGTGCGGAAAACTCAGGATGAATCAGATACATTTGATTGTTTGAGAAGAAGCTTAATTCTTTTAACCTTATCCGAAGTTTGAATAAGGAATTCTCTGTTTTTATTTTTTTCTATAAACAAATCATAAGCAATATTTAAACTTGCTATTATTGCAATAGTTTGATTCGGCTGATCGGGCAATTCTTCTTTTGTCTCTTCTAAAACCTTATTTACATAAATTGCCAATTCTTTAGCCACCTCTTCATCTTCTACAAGCAGAGAATATTCTTTATCAAATATTTTTATTTTCAGCTTCTTGCGTTCTGTCATAATGTATCTTTACTCATCCAATAATAATTTTAACTAAGAACTTAAATGAAAATCAATTCTTGTAATTAAATTTTTTATTTTTTCTTTTAATGCTTCATTATCTTGTTTTGAAACCAATTGAGGTGTTTCATTCTGTTTATTAATTTTAGCTGTTTCCAGTTCAAATTCGAGCTCAGATATTCTTTTATTCAAATGATTGATTTCCTGCTTCAGCATTGTCAGCTGAACATCTTTTTCTTTCAATGATTCTGAAATAACTCTTTGTTTTTCAACAAGTATGGCAACTTCAGATTCAATGAGAGTTAAATCATTAAGCGTGCTTTCGTATTTAGAAATATCTGACACTATGAAGACCTCAATTTTGCATTGAAATTTGATGTTATTTTTTCAATTAAGAAATTAAATTCTTTCTCCACTTCATCTTCAGTCAAAGTTCGTTTTTCATCATAGAACTCTAGTCTTAAAGCCATACTCCTGTTGTTTTCTCCTAAAGATTCACTTTCAAACACATCAAACAAATCAACATTTTTCAAAAGATTTACTGATTGAGAAAAAATAAATTTTTCAATCTCACCATAATTTATATTCTTGTCAAAAACAAAAGCAAAATCCCTGACAATTTTTGGATATTTCAATGGTTCAACGAACTTTATTGGTGGTACTTTTATTTTTTTAATTTCACTTAAATTAAATTCAAAAAGAAAGACATCAGACTGAATATCAAACAAATCCAAAATCTTTTTATTTAATTTACCACCAATACCAATAATTTTATTTTCAACCAGTTTTTGATAAGAATAAATAAAAATTTCATTCTCGTTTGAATAATAAGAATCATTTGTAAAATTTTCAAGTGAAATCTTAGATAAAAGAGTGTTCACAAATGCCTTCAATGAAAAAAAATCAAAATTCTTTTCAGTTGAATTCCAACTCTTAATATTTTCCTTGCCAGTTAAAACTAAAATCAGGTTTTGATTCTCTGATAAATCATCAAAGTTGTTAATCTCAAAAGTGTTAACTGCATTAAAAACATTCCCGATTTCAAAAAGCATCAAGTCTTTATTACCAAAATTATGATTTCGTTTAACAGTGTTGAGTGCCCCGGGAATTAACGATGTTCTCAAACAATTCATTTCTACGCTTTGAGGATTAGCAAGTTTAATTGGATTACCTGATAAAGAAGCTTCCTTTTCTGAAATCAGTGGATTATTTATCATTTCGTTAAATCCAAGTCCAACACAAATATTTCTTACCATATCTTCAAATTTCTGATGGTCTTCTTTTCTTTCAAGAGTAACTGAAATTTTGGGTACGACAGGAATGTTATCGTAACCATTTATTCTTGCAACTTCTTCAATCAAATCAATTTCCCTTTCGATATCAGGACGAAAAGTTGGCACTGTAACTTTAACATTTTCATCTGATTGCTCAAGAATCTGAAATCCTAATCTATTTAAAATCTGAACGACCTTAGATTGATGAACTTCAAAACCAAGAATCTTATTTAATCTATTAAAACGAAGAGTTAATTCTTTTGCGCTTATTTTATTTGGATAAACATCAATAGTTCCTTTGAGAATTTTGCCTCCAGCAACATCTGCTATTAATTGAGCTGCTCTTTCTGCAGCATATTTAGTAATGCTGGGATCAGTACCTCTTTCAAAGCGATATGAAGAATCTGTTTGTAACTGAACTATTTTTGAAGTTTTTCTGATACTTGAAGGATTGAAATATGCACTTTCAATTAAAATATTTTTTGTAGCAGAAGTAATCTCGCTATTTTCTCCACCCATAATTCCAGCAATAGCTACTTCTCTTTTAGAATCACAAATCATCAGAGTTCCAGTGGGAAGCTCTCTTTTTTTTGAATCAAGTGTAACAAATTCTAAAGAGGATTCAAGACTTCTGACAATAATTTTTTTATCGTTCAATAAATCTAAATCGAAAGCGTGCAGAGGTTGTCCAATTTCGTGAAGGACAAAATTAGTAACATCAACTATGTTATTGATTGGTCTCAATCCGATTGATTTGATACGATTTTTAAGCCAGTCCGGAGATTCTTTAATCTCAACGTCCAAAACAACTCTTGCACAATATCTGGGACAGTTAATAGTATCTATGATTTCAACAGATGCTATCTCTCCTGACGATTGTTCTATTTCTTCAATTTTAATTTGCGGAATTTTCAATTCTCTTTCGAATAATGCAGATAAATCTCTCGCAACTCCAATGTGTGATAAAGCATCCGGACGATTTGGAGTAACAG
>CAKZLD010000164.1 GCA_937125135.1 uncultured Ignavibacterium sp. | reverse complement strand
CGAACGTGGAGTGAAGCATACGAAGTTTTAGCAAACGGAGGAAGAATTGGAATGTCGCTGGGTTCACCCCTTTACCCGAATGGACATCTTGTTATGTTAGCAGGATTTACAAGTACAGGTAATCCGATTGTGCACGATCCGGCAAAATCAAATGGTTATTCTTTTCAACATAATAAAACGAGTTTATCTCAATCGTGGTTTGGAAAAGGAGGAATTGCATACACATTCTACCCAGATCCTACTTCAAATAATGATGATAATAATTTTATTGCAGATGTTCCATCTGATTTTGAATTACATCAAAATTACCCTAATCCATTTAATCCGTCCACTGTAATCAGTTGGCAATCGCCAGTGAGTGGTTGGCAAACTTTGAAAGTGTATGATGTGCTTGGAAATGAAGTTGCTGAATTAATAAATCAGGAAATGCCGGCTGGAAATTACTCGGTTAATTTCGATGCAAGTAATCTTTCAAGCGGAACTTACTTCTACAAATTACAAGTGGGTGATTTTGTAAAAGTAAAAAAGATGCTTTTGGTGAGGTAATCTGAAATTTTAAGAGTTAAATGATCAATCAAGCGGGTTTGATACCCGCTTCTTTATTTTCTTTTGGAGTTTACTTAAAAGAGTGAAAAAATTTTTGGTCTGAGTTAGACCATATTTCCTGTCTATTATCGAGTAGAATGAAGATGGATAAGTTCATTCAAAATCACTAATCGATTACTACGCCACTTGAAAGTAAAAAAATATATTGAATCCTCCCGCATCCAAATTACCATCAATTTAAGAGAACACTTTTTTAATCAAATAATTTTTTGAACTAAGATTAAACTTTTGACGTTATATCAGAAAATTAAACATTCAGATTTATGAAAAATATTATAATAATCGGTTCAGGATTAGGTGGACTTTCCACAGCTTTAAGATTATCTAATTTAGGATATCAAGTAACTATTTTAGAAAAGCATAATACTCCAGGTGGAAGGTTGAACATCATCGAGCAAGACGGATTCCGATTTGATATGGGACCATCTTTTATGAGTATGACTTATGAATTAGAAGAACTGTTCAACAGCATTGGGATGAAAGTCCCTATCGAATTAGAAGAATTAGATCCATTATATCAGGTTTTCTTTGAGGGGAAAGAAAAATCAAGATTGATTTACAAAGACTTAAAAAAGTTAGCAAAAGAATTTGAAGATGTTGAACCCAATCTTGAAGAAAATGCAAAACGATATTTAGACAAAGCAAGTCAATTCTTTCACGACACTATTGATAAGGTTGTAAAATCGAATTTTGATAATAAACTTGAATACATACTTAAACTTAGTAGAGTCCCATTAAAACACTTACCTTACTTACAGAAAAATATGTGGAGTGAGGTTGAAAAACATTTCAAATCTGAAGAAGTTCGTGTTATCTTTTCATTAGTTGCATTCTTTCTTGGCTCTACACCTTTTCAGACACCAGCAATATATTCGCTTTTAAATTATACAGAGATGAAACATAATGGATACTGGAAAGTAAAGGGTGGAATGTATAAGTTGGTTGAAGAAATCATAAAAATCCTTGAAGAAAAAAACGTAAAGATTGTTTATAACACTGAAATTGTTGCTGTCGGAAATAATAATGGAAAAGTTTACGAGCTAATTGACCAAAACGGTAAAAAATGGACTGCTGATATTTTCATTTCAAATTCAGATGCAGCTGCATTCAGAGGTAAAATTCTTAAAAGAGAAAAATTCTCTGAAAATAAATTGGATAGGATGCATTGGACATTAGCTCCTTTTACTGTATATCTTGGAGTTAAAGGAAAAATTGATAAACTTATGCATCATAATTATTTCCTCGGAAATAATTTCAGAGGATATGCAGACACTATATTTACATCCTCGATAAGCCCACAGAAACCTTACTATTATGTTAATGTTTTATCTAAATCTGAACCAACTTGTGCTCCTGAAGGTTGCGAAAATCTTTTCATTCTCTGCCCTGTCCCAGATTTAAGATACAAAAAATCGTGGGAGGATAAAGATGAATTGGCTGACAACATTATTGACGATTTATCAAATAGAGTAAATTTTGACATAAAAAGTAATCTAATCACTAAAAAGATTTTAGCTCCTGATGACTGGGCAAATACTTTGAATTTATACAAAGGTTCAGGATTAGGACTTGCCCATGATATAAATCAGGTAGGAGCTTTCAGACCAAAAAATAAAGACGAACATTTTTCAAACTTATATTATGTCGGTGCATCAACTACGCCGGGAACAGGTTTACCGATGGTTATAATTAGTTCGAAATTAGTTACAGAAAGGATTATTAAAGATTATGGAATTATATAATGAAACAACTTTCAACATAAGTAAATACATCACTAAAACTTATAGCACTTCCTTTAGTCTTGGAATTTTAGCTTTTGACAAGAAGTACCGAGATGCTATTTATTCAATTTATGGATTTGTAAGAATTGCAGATGAAATTGTTGATACATTTTTTAGTTATGACCAGAGAGCACTGATTAAAAAATTTAGAATGGATACAGAAGAAGCAATAAATTCAGGTATCTCCACGAATCCTGTTTTACATTCATTTGCATTAACAGTAAAAAAGTATAGCATTGATTATCATTACATTGACGCATTCTTAAAAAGTATGGAAATGGATTTAGATAACTCATATTATCAGAAAAAAGAATATGATGAATATATTTATGGCTCTGCTGAAGTAGTTGGATTAATGTGTCTTAAAGTTTTCTGTTACAATAATGACGAGCTTTTTCAAAAATTGATAAAACCAGCTCGAGCATTAGGCTCTGCTTTTCAGAAAGTAAATTTTCTAAGGGATATTAAAAGTGATTTGAGTGAAAGAGAAAGAATCTATTTGCCCGGAGTAAATCACGCTGAAAAAATAGATGATGAAAGTAAAAGAAATCTTGAGAACGATATTGAGAATGAGTTTGCCGAAGCTTTAGAAGGCATAAAGCAACTTCCTGACGGAGTTAAATTGGGAGTTTATTCAGCTTATTTATATTACTTATCATTATTTAATCGCATCAGGAGAAAAAAAGTTAAAGATTTGATGGAAACAAGAGTGAGAGTTCCGAACGGGACAAAATTAGCATTACTGCTAAGAGGAGTTGTAGAGCTAAAAATATTCAGAGATTTTTAAAGGCGATAAAAATTTACATTAATAGAATCTCTTCTAACAATAACAAAGCAATACTAAAATAAATTAAAATACCTGTAACATCCACCATCGTTGCAACAAATGGAGTGGAAGAAGCTGCTGGATCGAACTTTAATCTTTTCATTATAAATGGCAACATAGAGCCTATTAAAGTTCCCCACATAACAACTCCAATTAAAGAGAATGAAACTGTAAGAGTAATCAGTATCCAATATTTTTCAAAACCAGAAGATGGTGCTGGGAAAACTGTAAATCTGACGAAACCAATTACAGCAAGAATCAGCCCCAAGCTTAACCCTGTTAGAAGTTCTCTTTTAAATACTTTTAACCAATCACCAATTGTAATTTCGCCCAAAGCCATAGCACGAACAACCAGCGAAGCTGCCTGAGAGCCGGAATTTCCTCCGCTCGATATAATCAGCGGGACGAACAAAGCCAGAACAACCGCCTTTTCAATTGCATCTTCGAAATATGCCATCGCTGTTGCAGTAAACATCTGTCCTACAAAAAGAATTGATAACCACCCAACCCTTTTTTTAATCATGTTAAAAACCGAAATCTCTGAATAAGGTTCTTCTAATACTCCTACCGCAGCTTGTTTTTGAATATCTTCAGTTGTTTCTTCTTCTGCAACATCCATTACGTCATCAACAGTAACAATTCCCAACAAAATTCCTGAATTATCCACAACAGGCAATGCAACACGATCATATTTCTTCAAAACATTTACCGTTTTTTCCTGATCATCAAATACATTCACAGCCACAAAATTTTCATCCATTAAATCCAAAACTTTTGTTTCAAGCGGAGCAAGCAGGAATTCTCTAATTTTTATATCATCAATCAATTTACCTTTGTCATCAACAACATATACAACGTTTAATGTTTCTTTGTTTTTTCCATTTTCTCTGATAAAGTCCAAAGATTCTCGTATTGTCCATTCCGGTTTAACAGCCACATAATCAGGAGTCATTAAACGACCGACACTATTTTCGGGATAACCAAGTAAGCTTAATGCTATTTTTCTTTCTTCGGGGGATAATAATTGAATAAGCTGTTTTGCAGCAGAAGCAGGCAACTCCTCGAACAAAGCAGTTCTATCATCTGGGTCCATTTCGTTGAGTATATTGGCAACTTCTTCATTACCCATTGATTTCAATAATTCAATTTGTGTATCAATGTCAAGATATTCAAAAGTATCAGCCGCAAACTCGGTATGCAAAAGTCTGAAAAGTATTACTTTCTCTTTTTCGTCAAGATAATTAAATAAATCTGCAATGTCTGCAGGAGTCCAATCTTCAAGAATTTCTTTTAATATGCTAAGCTGTCTCTGTTCGAGAAGTGATTTAATTTCCGGTTGTAAAAGTTGGCTAAGCATAATTTAGTGAATGTTTATGATTGAAATATAAAATCTGTATTGCAAGATAATATCTGCTTCTGAAAACTTTCATAAGTTTTTTAGTCTATCTATTATTATAAAGCTTAGAAAAAGTATCTGACTACAAAATCAAACGAATTTATTTTCGTTACTCCACCAATGATACAAATTATCACAAAATATTTTTCCAAAACGGATTTCAGAAAACCACTAAAAAATAATTAAATTATCATTGCAGATATTTATTTACAAGTATCATAAACTTGCAAACGAAGTAAGTAAAAGTTTTTTGACCTATAAACTTCAATCGGAGTAAAATATGATTGATCAGGTAAACATATTTTTAGTTGGAATCGGACTTGCTGCTTCTGTTGGATTAAGAATTTTTCTACCAATTTTGATCGTTTCAATTTTCGCATACACAGGAAACTTAACTTTGTCAACTTATTTTACGTGGTTGGGTTATTTGCCCGTTTTGATTTTATTAGTCATTATTTCCCTGATTGAAATCATAGCATATTATGTCGCTTGGCTTGATAACTTTCTTGACGCCATCGAACATCCGATTTCAATTATTGCTGGAATTTTAATTACAGGAGCAGTAATAACTGACTTCAATCCATATCTGAAGTGGTTAATGGCACTATTAATTGGCGGTGGAGTTGCAGGAACAATAAATGCAGCAACAGGAATGATAAGATTAAAAACTTCTGCAGAAACAGGCGGCTCGAAAAATTTTATTGTTTCAACAGTTGAGGTGGTTATCGCTGTTATTCTTTCATTATTATCTATTTTGCAACCGTTTATTGCCGGATTGATAACAGCATTAGCCATAATTTATTTTTCATTTATTATCAGGAAAAAATTCTTATCACCTGCTAAAGAATAGAATCAGACAATTATATATTCACCAGGCAAAAGATTATTCAACTTCCAATTTCCGATAGAATATCTTATCAATCTGAGAGTGGGAAAACCTACTGCTGCGGTCATTCTTCTTACCTGTCTGTTTTTACCTTCAGTGATAGCTAATTCGATCCAACTCGTTGGAATAGTTTTGCGTTCCCGTATCGGAGGAATTCTCTCCCAGATTTGTGGTTGATCAATAGTTTTAGCTTTCGCTGATTTAGTTTTGAAATTTTTCAAATTTATTCCATTCCGTAATTTATCAAGAGCTTCTTCTGTTATCATCCCTTCAACCTGAACCCAATATGTTTTGGGCATTTTATTTTTTGGATTAGAGATTTCGTTTTGTAAAATACCGTCATCGGTCAGAACAACTAATCCTTCACTATCGTAATCTAATCTTCCTGCGGGATAGACATTTTTTATTTTAATATAATCTGCCAAAGTTTTTCTTCCTGCCGAATCAGTAAACTGACACAATACATTAAATGGTTTGTTAAAAAGTATTATCATAATTAGGATAAAAATTCTCTTCAAAATTAAAAAGTGTTTTCATCAATTCTAATATTATATTTCTGTTGTGAAAAGTGAGGTTCTTTTATGACGAATCTTGAAAATTATTTTCTTCATTTTAGGAATAACATTTTAGGAGTTGATTCTTCCTTTGACTCACCTTATGGCACTCAAAAGCTAATCTACGCAGATTGGATTGCAAGCGGAAGGTTATATAAACCGATTGAAGAAATATTGTTAAATAAATTCGGACCTATGGTTGGCAACACACATTCCGAGGCAAGTGAAACAGGTACTCTGATGACACTTTCATATAAAGAAGCTCACAACATAATTAAAAAACATTGTAACGCTTCGAAAGATGATGTAATCATTACTTCAGGCTCCGGAATGACAGCGATGGTTTGTAAATTTCAAAGAATACTTGGACTAAAAGTTCCCGAACAACTTTCTGATTTTTTAAGTCTCCCTAAAGAGTTAAAACCTGTTGTATTCATCACTCATATGGAGCATCATTCGAATCAAACAACGTGGCTTGAAACAATAGCTGATGTTGTGATAATTGAACCTGATAATCAAGGACTTGTTGATATTGAAGATTTACATATAAAATTAGAAAAATTTAAAGATAGAAAACTTAAAATTGGTGCATTCACTGCGGCATCGAATGTAACCGGAATAGAACCGCCAATTCATAAGCTTGCAAAAATCATGCATCAGAATGGCGGATATTGCTTTATTGATTTTGCTTGTGCTGCTCCTTATGTTAAAATTGATATGCATCCTGAAGATGAAGAAGAATCCTTTGATGCAATTTTTTTCTCTCCACATAAATTTCTCGGTGGACCTGCCACGCCGGGAGTTTTAATCTTTAATTCGAAGCTTTATCATAATCGCGTTCCTGATTTACCGGGTGGTGGAACTGTTGATTGGACTAATCCTTGGGGTCAACATAAATTCAGTGAAAATATTGAAGTCAGAGAAGATGGTGGAACTCCTGCGTTTCTTCAAACTATAAAGGCTGCTTTAGCAATTAAACTTAAAGAAGAAATGAAAGTAGAGAATATTCGTCAGAGAGAGAAAGAACTCATTAAAATTGCTTTTACCGAACTAAGAAAAATTCAAGGATTAAATCTACTTGCTGACAACATTGAAGATAGACTCGGTGCAATTTCTTTTTATGTTGATAATATTCATTACAATCTGATAGTAAAACTATTAAACGATAGATTTGGAGTTCAGGTTAGAGGCGGCTGTTCTTGTGCCGGAACTTACGGACACTATTTGCTACACGTAGATCAGAACCATTCAAAGCGAATTACTGAAAAAATAAATCACGGTGATTTGAGTGAAAAACCCGGTTGGGTTAGACTATCACTTCATCCTACTATGTTGAATGATGAAATTTACTTTATTACTGATGCAATTAGAATGAT
>CAKZLD010000163.1 GCA_937125135.1 uncultured Ignavibacterium sp. | reverse complement strand
AAAAAATTTTATAATAAATCGCGATATAAATGAAATTGAAAAAGAGTTAGATAATTCGTTTGCCGGAGTTTTGACCTTGCGACTTAAAGGCGGAGGGAATTATCAAATTGCTACAAATTTCATTTACATGGATAAAAACATCTTCATCACTTTGAATAAAGATGATGAAAAATTTGAAAGCATTAAGTTTAATCATTACGGTCAGTTTCTTGTTTACAATGCTTCTTTTGAAAATGAGACTGATTACAGCTATCAAATAAAATACATATCTATCGTTGGAGAATTCAGAGAATTGGATGATTCAAAACAAATTGAGCAAGTCAAAGAAAAGTTCTTTCAGAAATTCTCAAAATATGGTAATGAATCAGATTACCTGATACCTTCTAATCTTGCTCTTTGTATTTTAGATTCAAAGGAGATTCAGTTTATAATAGAGCAAGGAAAATAAACTTCACGTCGAGGTAAAAATTGTTAAACTATGTTTGGCTCGGTTTAATATTGCTCGGTTTTGTTTCAGCGTTATATATAGATGTAAGTGATATCTCAACGAACCGTTTCAGAAATAATCAGGAACTTAATTGCGTTGTTTCCTTTAACGGGTCATTAACAACAAAGAAAAATATTAAACTGCAAGTATCTGCTGATGATTTTTCAAAGTTCTATAGTTTTAATATTGACGAAGACTTAGTAGTCAGTGGGATAATAAATGCTAAACTTTCTGATAATACTTTTAACATATCAATTCCTGCAAATAATAAGTTTCCCAAAATTTGGCAGGAGATTGCAGCATCTTCCGGTAAAGACAATTTAATATCAGGCAAACTAAAAATTGTAAAACAAATTGACGATCAAACTTCATCTGCTTTTATAATACTCAGCGATATTGAATTTCTAACTTTTAAAAAGATAACTAATGAAGCAATAAAAATTGCTGGAGTGGCAGTCGAAATTGCTCTTGGTCTTATTGGAATTATGGCAATGTGGTTAGGAGTTATGAAAGTTGCCGAACAAGCAGGCTTGATAAAAAAAATTGCCTCTTTCATCAAGCCACTGACAAAAAGAATTTTTCCTGAAGTTCCACCGGATCATCCTGCAATTGGCTCTATGGTAATGAATATATCAGCTAATATGTTGGGGTTGGGGAATGCTGCAACTCCTTTTGGGCTCAAAGCAATGGAGGAGCTTGATACTCTTAATCCGAATAAAGGTACTGCAACAAATTCAATGATCACATTTCTTGCAATTAATACAGCTGGTTTGACTTTGATTCCTGCAACTGCAATCGCTGTTCGTGCAGCATCTGGCAGCAGTAATCCAACAATAATAATTGGTACAACAATGTTTGCTGCTTTTTGTGCTACTATAACTGGATTACTTGTCGCTAATCTCTTTCACATTTTATCTGATAGTACTAAAAGTCTTTCAGCAACATTAAAGAAACACATTAAAACTATTCTTGGGTTAATTACACTCACGGTGATAGTATTGCTCTTAATTGCTTTTATTCCAAATTCATTTATGAATTTAATTTTTAGTGATACTCTGTTTGAAATCTTCAGAAAAATTATTGGAATAATTTCTGTCCTTGCAATTCCATTTTTGATTGTTGTCTTTATTGGATATGGTGCTATTAAAAAAGTTAAAGTATATGAACAATTCGTTGAAGGAGCCAAAGAAGGTTTTAATATTGCTATTAGAATTATTCCATATTTAGTGGCAATGTTAGTTGCAATTGCAATTTTCAGAGCTGGTGGTGCTATGGACAATTGGTTAATTCCAGCTTTGCGGCCCGTTACTTATTTGATAGGAATGCCAGCCGAAGCACTTCCAATGGCTTTGATGAGACCTCTGTCTGGTAGTGGATCGTTAGGTATTATGGCTGAAATTATGTCTGTTCACGGACCAGACTCTTTTATAGGAATACTCGTTTCTACTTTTTATGGAAGTACAGAAACAACTTTCTACGTGCTTGCTGTTTACTTTGGTGCAGTGAATATAAAAAATACAAGATATGCTCTGCCGGTTGGATTAATTGCTGATGCAGTTGGAATTCTTTCCGCTTTATTTATAGTTAATTTGCTTTATGGATAAAAAGAAAGTTTTTATTACCAGTCAAATTCCGGAAATAGGAATTAATCTTCTTGTTAAAAAAGGTTTTCAAGTTGAAATCTTCTCAGGGAAAAATCAAATTAAGGCAATTGAACTCATCAAAAGAGCAAAAGATGCTTCAGCTTTAATCACTCTTCTTTCAAACAAAATTGATAAAGAAATTATTAGCCATTTACCACAGTTAAAAATCATTTCAAACTATGCTGTAGGTTTTAATAATATTGATGTAGAATATGCTAAACAAAAGGGGATAATAGTAACTAATACTCCTGATGTACTTACTGAATCCACTGCTGATCTGACTTTAGCTTTAATTTTGGCTTGTTCCAGAAGAATAAATGAAGGAATTGATTTAGTTCGAAAAAAGAAATTCAAAGGTTGGGCTCCAAAGCTTTTATTGGGTAAAGAATTAACTAATAAAACAGTTGGAATTATTGGGATGGGAAGAATTGGATCTGCGGTTGCAATCAGAGCAAAAGCTTTCGGATGCAAAATTATTTATTATTCAAACAACAGAAATTTATCAGCAGAAAAAATTACTGGTGCAAAAAAAGTATCTTTAAGTAAGTTGATGAAAAATTCAGATATAATTTCTATTCATATTCCATTGAATAGTAAAACAAAGGATCTGATAAATAAAGAAAAACTTGAGTTAATGAAAAAAGATGCAATAATAATCAATACTGCAAGAGGTGAAGTAATAGATGAAAATTATTTGATTGAGATGCTAAAGTCAAAAAGAATATTTGCAGCAGGATTTGATGTCTATCAGAATGAACCTAAAATTAATCCTGAACTTTTGAAATTAGATAATGTAATAGCTTTACCACATATTGGGAGTGCAACAGAAGAAGCAAGAAACAGGATGTCAGAACTCGTTGCTAAAAATGTTATTGCAGTTCTATCAGGGCGAAAACCTCTTACTCCAGTAAATTAAAAAGTAAAGTTGCTAAATAATTATATTTGAATAGTAAATCAGGAATTTCTATGAGATATGGAATACCTAAAGAAACTCTTTTCGAAGAAAAAAGAGTAGGATTGACTCCCGCAGGAGTTGATGCACTTGTCAGAGCAGGTCACACAGTCTATGTTGAGACAAATGCAGGTGAAGGCAGTCATTTCTCTGATGACGAATATCGAAATGCAGGTGCACAAATTGTATATTCTGCAGAAGAAGCATACAAGCGTGCTGAAGTCGTTGTTAAAGTAGCTCCACTGTCAGAAACAGAATGTGATTTGTTACAAGAATCTCAGATTATCTTCTCTTTCCTTCACTTAGCAATTGGTAAAAAGAAAATTTTGGATACTCTGCTTCAGAAAAAAATTACTGCAATTGGATATGAATTAATTGAAGAGGATGATAGACTTCCAGTTCTTCATTCTATGAGTGAAATAGCTGGACAGCTTGCTATTCAAGTAGCTGAAAAACAACTGGAGACTTTTTCTAAAGGTGGAAGAGGAATTCTACTTGGTGGTATTACAGGCGTTGCTCCTGCTGCTGTTGTCATAATTGGTGCTGGTGTTGTGGGTATTTCTGCAGCAGCAGCAGCTCTGGGCAGAGGTGCTCAGGTTATTCTGCTTGATAAAGATGTAAGAAGATTGAGACAAATAGAACTTGATTTCAGAAAAAGAATTACAACAGTAGTTGCGAATCCATATACTATTTCGCGGGGAGCAAAATTTGCAGATGTTTTAATTGGTGCAGTTTTAATTAAAGGTGAAAAAGCACCTCACTTAGTTACTGAGGATATGGTAAAACAAATGAAAAAAGGTGCGGTGATTGTAGATGTATCAATTGATCAGGGCGGTTGCGTAGAAACCAGTCACATCACAACTCTTTCTGATCCTGTTTATTTGATGCACGATGTTATTCATTATTGTGTTCCAAATATGCCAGCACTAGTTGCTCGAACAGCAAGTTATGGATTAAATAATGCAGCATTGAAATATCTTCTTACTATTGGTGAAGATGGCTTTGCTAATGCTGTTATGGCAGATCAGGGATTAGCAAAAGGTGTTTGTACACACAATGGTTACTGTTCAAATGAGTCTGTTGCCCATAACTTTAATATCGAATATAGAAGATTACATTTGTTCTCAACTAATTGAAAACATTAAGAGTTTATTATGATTACTCAAAACGAAACAATTGCAAAACAATCCATACCGACAAATATTCTTAGGATATATAATCAAAAACTTGTTTCCTCAGATGAAGCTGTTAAGATTATTAAATCAGGAGATAATATCGTTGTTCAACCCGGTTGCGCATGTCCAATGGAAGTTGTCAGAGCTATGGTTCGAAGAAAGGATGAGTTAGAAAATGTTACTCTGTTTCATATTCTTGTTGTTGGTGATTTGCCGTATTTGCACGATGGTATGGAAAAACATTTCAAACATAAAGCTTTCTTCATTGGTGCAAATTCTCGTCCTGCGATAAATAAAGGTACAGCAGAGTTTATCCCTATTTTTTTGTCAGAAGTTCCACTTTTATTTAAGAAGAATCTTATAAAGTCTGATGTCGCTTTCATTCATGTTTCTCCGCCGGATGAACACGGATTTTGTAGTTATGGCGTTGATGTCGGAACAATAAAAACTCCGGCTGAGCGATCAAAAGTTATTATTGCTCAGGTTAATAAGAATATGCCCAGAACTTTGGGTGATAGTTTTATTCATATCAATAAAATCACTTACATAGTTGAACACGATGAACCTATTTTTGAACTTCCGCAAGTTGATCCGAATGCAACTGCAGAAGAATTAGATGTATTTGATAAAATCGGTGGACACGTTGCAAGCCTGATTGAAGATGGTTCAACTCTTCAAATGGGAATTGGTGCAATCCCAGATTCTGTGATGAAATATCTTCACAATAAAAAAGATTTGGGTATTCATACTGAAATGTTCTCCGACGGAATTATTGAATTAGTAGAAAATGGTATAATAAATGGTGAGAAGAAAACCTTGCATCCGGGTAAAATTATTGCTGGCTTTGTTTTGGGAACTAACAAGATTTATAATTTCATCAACAACAATCCGATATTTGAATTTCATCCACAGGAATATGTGAATGATCCTTTTGTAATTGCTAAAAACAATAAAATGGTAGCTATTAATTCAGCCATTGAAGTTGACTTAACTGGTCAGGTCTGTTCTGATTCAATTGGAACAAAATTTTATAGTGGAATCGGTGGTCAGGTTGATTTTATCAGAGGTGCTTCAAGATCTGAAGGTGGCAAACCAATTATTGCATTGCCATCAACTACTAAAAATAATACTATTTCCAGAATTGTGCCTTCATTGAAGACTGGAGCAGGTGTTGTTACTTCAAGAGGTGATG
The DNA here is from genome assembly GCA_937125135.1 of uncultured Ignavibacterium sp. Lineage (GTDB taxonomy): Bacteria > Bacteroidota > Ignavibacteria > Ignavibacteriales > Ignavibacteriaceae > Ignavibacterium. The sequence continues at coordinate 14,015 of CAKZLD010000163.1, read as the reverse complement.
TGCATTATGTCGTTACTGAATTTGGTGTTGCAGATTTGTTTGGAAAAACTATTCAGGAAAGAGCTAAAGCTTTGATTAATATCTCTCATCCGAATTTCAGAGAAGAATTAGAAAAATACGCAAAAGAGACTTTTCACATTTAATAATGATTGCAGTAATTGGGGACATACACGGCTGTTACCATACTTTAGTCAAACTTGTTGATCAGTTGGATAGATATTTCCCCAACGTACCGATCTATTCAGTCGGAGATCTGGTTGACAGAGGAAATTTCAGCTTTGAAGTTGTAGAACTTTTTCTTGAAAGAAAGATATTTTTTACTCTCGGTAATCACGATTTAATGTTTGCTGCTCACTTTCAAAAACCAAATTCAATATTTGCAAGATCGTGGTTTGATAATGGTGCTGAAACAACTTTAAGATCTTATCAAAACAGATTTAACAAAATTGATGAACATCTGAACTACATAAACTCGATGCCTCTCTTTTTTAATAATGATGATTGTTTTATCTCTCACGCAGGAATTTCAAGTCGTTTTGATAAATTTATTAATGATTCGGTAATCAAAGATGATAATCTACTTATCGAAATTTTGAGTCAAAGCTTGGAGACTGATTATGGAATTCTATGGTGTAGAGAAAGGTTATTAAATCTTGGGAAATTGCAGGTTGTTGGTCATACCCGAATGCCTGAACCTAAGTATGATTCTCAATCAGATTCTATATATATTGATTGTGGTGCAGTAAGCGGGAATAAATTAGTAGCTGTAATCATTGAGAACGGAAAAGTATTTGAATACCTTTGGACAAGAACAGAGCTAATAGATATTGCTTGATTTAGTTGAACTTATAAATGTTTTTCACATCTTCGAAAGTGATAGTAACCAAATCGCTATCTTCAACATTATTCAATTTACTTAATCTATCTTCTTGTTGCTTTATGATTTTGTAAATTAGTTCATAGACTGCTTTCGTATTCAGGAAGTTAGTATCATTCTTTTTAACAATATCTGTGAAAATTTCAAGAAGTAATTGCCAAGCCCCTTCATCAAGTTGGTAGCCATATTGCTGAGAAAAATTTAATGCGATTTCTAACATTTCTCTCGCTGAGAAATCATCAAAAATAAATTCGTTTATAAAAAGAGATCTTAATTCGCTGTGTTTATCCAAAGTTAAATTTATCCCAGTTCTGTTGTCTGAAATTATCATAACGAACTTATCAATGTGTTCTCTGACGGTTGAAAATATTCTCGAAACTGTTTCTCTTAACAGAACATCATCAGAATAAACCAGAGAAGCTGAGTTATTAATCATAACAACTTTATTTTCAAAATGTGACAAAAGATTTTTATCATTAAAAAGAGATGAAATTGTAATACTATCTACTTCAATAACTTCGGAAGATTGAATAATTCCTAATTCTTTCAAAATACCTGCATAAATTTTTGCTATCGTTGATTTACCAGTGTATCGGTTTCCAATAAATAAACTATGAAATGATTTCGGTAAAACATTTAATCCTCTTTCCCTTCTAATCGCTGCTAATTTTTCGCTATTGATAATATTCTGAATTGTTTCTTTGATATTACTTATGCCAACGAGTTTGTTGAGTTCATCAAGATATTTGTTTAATGAGGATGATGAAGGATATTTTGTTGTGTCCTGATAAATCAGATGACTATTGATTACTTCTTGAATAACATCATCACTTATTTTAGTTGAAACTTCTTCAGTTCTTAATTCCTTACTTATTTCGGATAATTTAAGTAAATGTTTCCTTTGAAGAGTGTCAACAAGATATTTTACCAAGTGAGTATTCTGAGGAAATTGACTTTTAAGATTTTTAGCATTTTCAATGAAATCTAAAAGTAATCTGGATGATTCTTCTGTAACGTCAAGATTTTTTTCGTTTAATGAAATTTTAGTTAAACTTAACAATTCTTCCGCAGTGAAATCGTTAAAGAAAATAATTTTGTTAAAAAGCGGTTTTATTGAAGAAAACTCTCTAGGGGTATGATAAACAAAATCTTCATGCACCTGAGAAATCACAATTACTTTTTCAGTTTTGTTTACTAATTTTTTATAAAGTAGCTCAATAAATTCATTAGCTATATCAGTTCTGTATCTTAAAGTTTCAAACAGAGTGTCAAATTCTTTAATCAACATAACACCAGAATTTGCTCTGTCGAAGGCTTTTGATATTTTTTCTAAGGTTTGCTCAAGATTGTTCCCAATCAGTGTGTGATTTTCAACTTCAATTAAATGATTTTTGTTGATCAATCCGAGATTAAAAAGAAATTCAGTTAAAAATTTTGCAGCAAATCTTCGTCCTGTGCCAGGATTACCCGTAAAAATAAAATGGTAGTTAAGCTTTTCATTTAAGACCTGACCTTCTTCAGAATAGTACTTTGCAAGTTTTGCAATTTCATTAATTTCTTTTTTGAAGTTATTAAATCCAATAAGATTATTTATTTTTTGAATGACCTCTTCAATTTTAGATTGCTCAATTAGATTTTTGCTTTGGTCCTTTGAAGTCAATCCAAAAGCATTTTGAATATCTTCAGTGGTTATCAAATTCAGAGAAAAATTTTCTTTTTCTTCATCAGCTGCCTTTTGAAATCTTTTGCCAATTTGAATTTTAGTTTCATTAAAAATTTTTCGTGCTAATCTAGCGTTTCCAAATGTTTCATCACGATTGTCAAAAATTTCCTGAAACTTATTCAGCAAAAATTTCTCTGCATCCTCATCGAGTATATATTCTTCGTTCTTAGCGAAAAATTTGAAGATTTCCGTTAGTTGATCCGGCAGGTAATCATCAAAAATAAATGTATGAGTAAATCTTGATTGTAGTCCCGGATTTGATTCAATAAAATCCTTCATCGGACCAGGATATCCGGCTGCTATGACTACAAATTTACCTCTCATGTCTTCCATTCTTTTGAGAAGAATATCAATCGCCTCCTGCCCAAAATCTGATGACATTCCATGCTTCTTCAAAGTGTAAGCTTCATCAATGAATAAAATTCCTCCGAGAGAATCAGTGATCATTTTATCAGTTTTGACAGCTGTCTCACCAATATATTGTCCAACCAAACCAGACCGATCAACTTCTACAACATGGCCATTTTCCAATATTCCCATAGCCTTAAATATTTTCCCTAAAAGACGTGCAATAGTTGTTTTTCCGGTTCCCGGGTTTCCTAAGAAAATGCAATGAAGTTCTAACTGCTCTTCAGTTTTAATTCCTTTCTTTTTTCTTTCGTTTATAAAATTAAGATATGTAATAAAATCAATTAAATATTGTTTGAGTGAATCCAATCCAATAAAACGATGCAATTCATCTATTAACTCTTTTAGGGATTCTTCTTTTATCCCTTTTTGTTTGTATTCTTCAACTTGATTTGGTTGTTCAGTTTGTTGTTTTTTGAAGGAGTTTTGATTATTTATTTCTGGGATTTGCTCATTGTTGATTATTTCATTTTCACCTATTAAGAATTTTTTTGTAAAAAGTAATTGACCATCAAGAAAAGCATTGAGTTTACCTTCGCCATGTCTCCAAAAATTATTTTGTTCATTTCCCCAGCTTTGAACTATTTCAATCATCTCCCAATCTTTATTCAATTCAATATCAAATTTATGTCGTCCACATTCAGCGTCATTCAAATACCAAACACACAAACCTTTTACTTTTTTATTCTCTTTATTGTAAAATGGATTTTTAATAAGTATTTCAACCGCTACATAATCGAGATTGCTTTCATCAAACTGCAATAAATATTTTCTCTTCCCCGAAAGAATATTTTCACTAAGGTTGAAAAATCTTGCGCTTATCAGTTTAATTTCATTTTCTTCATCAATGTGAGAAGCTGAGAATGCTTCTTCAGAGAATTCATTTGAGAATTCAATATTTTCCTTAAACTTAATTATTGTTTTTAGTTTTTTCTTGGCTTGGTCAAATCTTTCATCATCAATTTGCTTTTCGGAGAGTTTAGTTAATTTCTTCTCAGCTTCCTTAATCCTAAATGAATCAACAAGTGAGATAAACTCTAAAATTTCGATTTTTGTTCTCAGGTCTTCATTATTTATTTTGTCGAGAAAATTGTTTGATATCCATATTGGTAGCCAGAATATTTCATTCTTTTCAAAAGCATCTGATAGTGAAAGTAGTTTTTCAATCTCTTTAATATAGACTTTGTCACGTTTTACAATTTTAATACACAATGACAAGACTTCTTCCAGTAATTTGGTCTCTTCATTTTCGCTTTTAATCGTTTTTAATTCTTTATAAGCCTGTTCAAATTTTTCCAGAGCTGAAAGAATTTTAACTAAAAGTATTTGAGATGAATAATTGGAATTTGTCTTATTATATATTTCAACATCGTGTAAGGCACCTGAGAAAATGCTCATTTTATAAAGAATATCAGCTCTGTTTATGAATACTTCCGAATTTTTTTTGAATAAGTCAACAGCTTCATTTGCGATTTGGATTGCGAGGAATGGATTATAATTTTCTATTAATGCTTTAGAATAGAGGATAAGAGAATTGAGGTCATCGGGTTCTTCCTCATAAAATTTTTTAGAAAGTACAAGAGCTAATTTATACCTCTTTGCCTGAAAGTGTCCATTTATTTCTGAAAGATAATCCATTAGTAATAAAAGAAATATTAGTTGTCAAAAAAATAAGAAAACTTGTGTTTAAAAATAAAAAAGGCGGAGAGTTAATATCTCCGCCTCTATAACTAACCGAGGAACTACTAATAGTCCATTCCTCCCATACCTGGATTAGGCATAGCAGGTGCTGGTTCTTTCTCTTTCTTTTCGTAAACTACTGCTTCTGTTGTCAATAACAATGATGATACGGATGCTGCATTTTCTAAAGCAGTTCTTGTAACTTTTGTTGGGTCAATAACTCCAGCTTTAACAAGATTTTCATATTTTTCTGTTGCAGCATTAAATCCGAAATCGTCTTTACCTTCTTTAACTTTTTGGAGAACGACAGAACCTTCAAGACCAGCATTATTAACAATTTGTCTTAATGGTTCTTCTAAAGCTTTCTGAACTATTCTTATACCTGTGGTTTGATCTTGATTCTCACCTTCGAGTTTTTCAAGAACAGAAATTGCTCTAACTAAAGCAACTCCACCACCAGCAACAATACCTTCTTCAACTGCTGCGCGGGTTGCGTGAAGTGCATCTTCAACTCTTGCTTTCTTTTCTTTCATTTCAACTTCAGTTGAAGCACCAATTTTTAGAACAGCTACGCCACCAGAAAGTTTTGCTAATCTTTCCTGTAATTTTTCTTTATCATAATCAGATGTTGTTTTTTCTATCTGAGCTTTTATTTCATTAATTCTCTTTTTAATCTCATCATGTTTTCCGGAACCCTCAACAATTGTGGTATTATCTTTATCTACTACAACTTTCTTTGCAGTGCCAAGATAAGAAATTGTAGCATTTTCTAATTTGAATCCTCTCTCTTCTGAAATTACAGTACCATTTGTTAATACAGCAATATCTTCTAACATAGCTTTTCTTCTGTCACCGAAACCAGGAGCTTTTACAGCACATACTTTTAATGTTCCTCTAAGTTTATTTACAACTAATGTAGCAAGAGCTTCACCTTCAACCTCTTCAGCAATTATTAATAAAGCTTTACCTTGTTGAGCAACTTTTTCAAGAACAGGTAGAAGATCTTTCATTGCTGAGATTTTTTTATCGTGAATCAAGATAAAAGGATCTTCTAAAACAGCTTCCATTGTTTCAGCATCAGTTACAAAATAAGGTGAAAGATATCCACGGTCGAATTGCATGCCTTCAACTACATCCAATGCTGTTTCAGTACCTTTTGCTTCTTCGACAGTAATTACTCCATCTTTCCCAACTTTTTCCATTGCATCAGCTATTAAATCACCAATTGATTTATCATTATTAGCTGATATTGCTCCAACCTGAGCTATTTCGTTCCTTCCTTCAACTTCTTTGCTAATTGATTTTAGGTATTCAACTACTTTTCCAACTGCAAAATCAATTCCTCTTTTGAGGTCCATTGGATTTGCACCAGCAGTAACATTCTTTAAACCTTCTCTATATATTGCCTGAGCGAGAACAGTAGCAGTAGTTGTTCCATCACCAGCAACATCACTAGTTTTGGATGCTACTTCTCTAACCATCTGCGCACCCATATTCTCAATAGGATTTTCTAACTCGATTTCTTTTGCTACAGTAACACCATCTTTTGTGACTGTAGGAGCTCCGAATTTTTTCTCAAGAATAACATTTCTGCCCTTAGGACCTAAAGTTACTCTTACTGCATCAGCAAGTTTATCCACACCAGCTTTTAAAGCAGATCTGGCATCTGCACTGTATTCAATTAATTTTGATGACATATTTACCTCTCTGATTATTTATTTACTATTCCGAAAATGTCGCTTTCGCGCATAATTAAATATTCTTCACCACCGATTGTTACTTCGGTGCCACTGTATTTACCGTAAAGAACTCTGTCCCCAACTTTAACTTCCATTTTGATTACTTTTCCGTCGTCGCCTGTTTTTCCTGGTCCAACCGCTACAACGGTACCTTCAATGGGTTTTTCTTTTGCTGTATCTGGTAAAATAATTCCACCAGAAGTCTTTTCTTCAGCTTCTGCTGGTTTTACTATTACGCGATCTGCTAATGGTTTTATTTTGAAATCTGCCATAGTTTAACTCCTTTTATTGTTTATTAGCACTCTAAATTAACGAGTGCTAAAATAGTAAGATTTACAAATTTTGTCAATATACTTTTTTGTTTCGATTGTTAAATTTCTGAAAAAAAGTAAATTTTAACTGAATTTATTATTTTAAGTTAGATTAAAAAGGATTTTAATATTGAGTTCATTTAAAGACGAACTTGGGAAATTTGTTAAAAGTTTATCTGATTTGGATAAAAGAATTGTATGGATTCTAATCTCAATTCCATTAATTCAAGCAATAAGTTCATATTTCACTTCAAGAAGGTTTTTTAGAGAAAATTTTTTTGACATTTTTCAAAATACATCGGATCCATACTTAGTAGAGTTTTTGTATTGGTTTACCGGTGATACAATTCTCGCTTTGTTTCCAGCTTTGTTAATTATTCATTTAGTATTCAAGGATAAAATCTCAGAATTTGGATTTAGATTTGGTGATTGGAAGTTTGGCCTAAAATTCTCTGTTATTTTTATTCTTTTTATGTTAATAGTTATTTGGTTCATTACATCCTCTCAAGAGTTCATTACAAAATATCCTCTTCTGACATCAACTAAACATTCTCTTGTTACTTTTATCATCTATGAAGCTGGAATGTTACTATATCTTTTAGGTTGGGAATTCACCTGGAGAGGATTTATGCTTTTCGGGTTAGAAAAAAGATTCGGCTTTTATTCGGTATTCCTTCAAATGATTCCTTTTACAATCTTACATTTTGGTAAGCCTTTTTTAGAAACTCTTGGTTCAATTCCCGGAGCTATTGCACTGGGAATTTTAGCCTTACGCACCCGATCATTTTACTATTGCGTGATAGTTCATTTTTCAGTTATGTTTGCGATTGATACAATTTCGCTATTAAGATATTTATCCAATGAATATGGAATAGGAATAAATTCACTACTAAAAATATTAAAAACTAGTTTGGGTTATATAGTATGAGATTAGCAATAAACGTAGATCACATAGCTACTTTAAGAAATGCGAGAAAAGAATTTTTGCCAGATCCGGTAGCAGCTGCTATCGCCGCTGAGAATGCCGGAGCTGATGGAATTGTAGTTCACTTAAGGGAAGATAGACGACATATAAACGAAAGAGATGTTCGATTATTGCGAGAAGTAATTCAAACTAAACTTGATTTGGAAATGGCTGCAACTGAAGAAATTATAAAAATTGCCTGTGAGGTCGGACCTGAATTAGCAACAATAGTACCGGAAAAACGCTTGGAATTGACCACAGAAGGTGGTATAAGTGTTATAGACAATATCTCACTTTTAACAGACACAATAAACGAATTACATAAATACGAAATAGAAGTTTCCTTATTTATCGAACCAGAAATTAGTCAGATTGATGCTTCTGCTGAAATAGGAGCAGATTTTATTGAAATCCATACCGGAATTTTTGCTAATTGTATTTCCGAAGAAGAGCAGTTTGATGAATTGGATAGAATCAGAACTGCGGCAAGACACGCAAAAAAACTCGGGTTGGGAGTTAATGCAGGCCACGGATTAAACTATCAGAACATTAAAATTTTTCGGGAGATAAAAGAAATTGACGAGGTGAGCATTGGTCACGCCATAATTGCAAAAGCTGTTATGGTCGGAATGGAGAATGCTGTAAGAGAAATGAGAGATTTAATCAGATTCGGTTAATAGAATCAACGTATTGAAATAAATCTACTGTATTAAATATTTACTTCTTCATTACACAATTCCTATTTGCATTGGGCAAGTCCCATCAATGCAGTAAATTTGCCAACAAAAAATATTGAATTGATTTTTGCTTAAATTAAATATCACTGCGGAAGATACATATTCCAAAGCTAGAACTGGGTTCTTTGAAACTGATCACGGCATTGTTGAAACGCCTATTTTTATGCCTGTTGGCACACAGGGAACGGTGAAAGCAGTAAATCAATTCTTTTTAGAAAAGGAAATTAAAGCACAGATTGTTCTTTCAAATACTTATCATCTTTATTTAAGACCCGGAACCGAAATTTTAGAATCAGCAGGTGGTTTGCACAAATTTATGAATTGGCAAAAACCAATTCTTACAGATAGCGGAGGATATCAGATTTTCAGTCTGACTGAACTAAGAAAACTAAAGGAAGATGGTGTTGAATTCAGATCACATCTTGATGGTTCAAAACATTTTCTTACTCCGGAAAAAGTAATTCAGATTCAAAGAAGTATTGGTTCAGATATTATGATGGTTTTGGATGAATGTGCACCATATCCTTGTGATTACGAGTATTCTAAAAAATCAGTTGAATTAACAAGTCGCTGGGCAATAAAGAATAAAGATGCTTTTATAAATTCGAAACCGATGTATGGTCATAAGCAATTTCTCTTTGGGATAATTCAAGGAAGTGTATATAAAGATTTAAGAAAAATTTCTGCTGAACAATTACAGGAAATAGGATTTGATAGTTATGCAATTGGAGGACTTGCTGTCGGGGAACCAACTGAGTTGATGTATCAAATGATTGATTATACAACTGATTTTATGCCAAAAGAAAATCCACGATATTTAATGGGCGTTGGAAGACCTGAAAATATTCTCGAAGCAATTTCTTTAGGTGTTGATATGTTTGATTGCGTAATGCCGACAAGAAATGCCAGAAATGCAAATGTATTTACATGGAATGGAACTTTGTCAATGCGTAATGCTAAATACAAAAATGATTTTTCACCTTTGGATGAAAATTGTAAATGTTATACTTGCAGGAGTTTTAGCAGAGCCTATGTGAGACATTTATTTATCAGTGAGGAAATTTTAGCTTTAGAACTTGCTTCGATACATAATTTATATTTTTATCTTGAGCTTGTATCAGAAGCCAGAAATCAAATTAAACTTGGGAAATTTTTTCAATGGAAAGAAATAGTAACTAATCAAATATCAATAAAAAACTAAGGAATAAAAATGATTGAAAATCTTATTGCAATGGCACCTGCCAACGGTCAAGGTGGCGGAGGAAGTTTAATTAGTACCTTAATAATGTTCGGTGCGATATTTTTCATTTTTTATTTTATGATTATTCGTCCACAACAGAAAAGGGCGAAAGAAAGAGAGAAAATGATTAACGCTTTAGAAAAAGGTGATAAAGTAATCACAAGCGGAGGCATTTACGGGACTATTGCTGGCATCGAAGAGAAAACAGTTCTTTTACAAATTTCTGATAACGTAAAAATAAAATTGGACAAATCAGCTATTAACATCGTGGAGAAAAAATCTTAAAATGAATCCTTTTTGCTCTGTTGATGAAGCTACTGAAGAAATCAAGAACGGTAGAGTTATAATCGTTGTTGATGATGAAGATCGCGAAAATGAAGGCGATTTTATTTGCGCTGCTGAATACGTTACTCCTGACATTGTCAATTTTATGGTAACGCATGGTAGAGGAATGCTATGTGTTGCATTAAGTAAAAAAAGACTTGATGAATTAGATTTACCTTTAATGGTTGATTCAAATTCTGCTTTACACGGGACACAATTCACCATCACAGTTGATGCAATTGAAGGAACTACAACCGGCATATCAGCAGCTGACAGAGCATTAACAATTAAAAAACTTGTTGATGAAAAATCAAAGCCCGCGGATTTTGCACGTCCCGGGCATATTTTTCCATTAAGAGCTTTTGAAGAAGGAGTTCTGCGACGTGCTGGTCATACAGAAGCAGCGGTAGATTTATGCAGATTAGCTAATCTTAAACCTGCTGGAGTACTTTGTGAAATTCTTCGCGATGATGGTGAGATGGCACGAGTTCCAGAGTTAATTGATGTTGCAAAAAAGTTTAATCTAAAAATTTTAACTGTTCAGGATTTGATTCAATATCGTGTAAGAAACGAAAAGCTTATAGAAAAAATTACTGACATTTATTTTCCCACAGCTCACGGAGAATTCAGGTTACATCTTTACAGGAATTTATTAGATAAGAAAAAACAAGTAGCTTTAGTTAAAGGAACTCCAGACTCTGAAACACCTTTTTTAGTAAGGATGCATTCAGAATGTCTGACAGGAGATGTTTTTCATTCATTGCGTTGTGATTGTAATGAGCAGCTTAATTTCGCTCTCGATCTAATTGAAAAAAATGGTAGCGGAGCTTTAGTCTATATGAGACAGGAAGGTAGAGGAATCGGATTGGAAAATAAAATAAAAGCATACAAGCTTCAGGATGAGGGATTTGATACAGTGGAAGCAAACGAACATCTTGGCTTCAAGCCTGATTTGAGGGATTATGGAATTGGTGCACAAATTCTTCTTGATTTAGGAATAAAAAAAATTAGGTTACTTACGAACAATCCCAAGAAAGTTATTGGATTGAAAGGTTACGGTTTGGAAATAATTGAGCGTGTCCCAATTGAAATGCCACCTAATCAGCTAAATGAAAAATACTTAAAAACAAAAAGAGATAAGCTCGGTCATATTATTTTGCAGTAAAATTTTTACTGGTTATCAAATATCAATTTATTTATCAATTCAATCAAAATAATATGTATCTATTTTAATAAATAAAACTTTATTAATTTTGATTAGAATTTATTAACAAATTAAAGTGCCAAAATGAAAAAAATCTTTCTCTTTTTAATCACTATTTCTCTTATTCCGATCTCAGATTTTTTTTCACAATCTAATCCTCCTAAAAGAGAAGTAAGAGCTGCTTGGGTTGCTTCAGTTACAAATTTAGATTGGCCTACGTCACCTTCAAGAACCACAGCTCAGAAGAAACAAGACGCAATTGATTTACTTAACGAATTAAAAGCCAGTGGAATAAATACAATAATATTTCAAGTTAGAACAGAGTGTGACGCTTTATATCAATCAAACTTTGATCCTTGGTCTTATTGGCTAACTGGTCAGCAGGGAACTCCTCCAAGTCCATATTTTGACCCGCTTCAATTTTGGATTGAAGAATCTCATAAAAGAGGAATGGAATTACACGCCTGGTTTAATCCATACAGAGCTGAAAGGTCAGTTGGTTCTTATACTTTATCATCTCAACATGTAGTTAACACCAACCCAAGTTGGGTAATTACTATTGCAGGCTTTAGATTTTTAGATCCTGGTCTTCCACAGGTAATGAATTATATCAGTTCAGTTGTTTATGATGTGGTAAGCAGATATGATGTAGATGGAGTTCATTTTGATGATTATTTCTATCCATATCCCCCAAACCAAATAACAACTCAGGATCAGCAAACATTTCAGCAATATCCGAGAGGATTTACAAACATAAATGACTGGCGAAGGAATAATGTGAATATGATGATTAAAATGGTTCACGATACAATCAAATCAATTAAGCCTTGGGTAAAATTCGGAGTTAGTCCTTTCGGAATTTGGAGACCAGGTTACCCAGCTGGAATTACAGGAATGGATGCTTATGCAACAATTTATTGTGACGCACTTGCATGGTTGCGAGCAAAATCTATTGATTATTTGACACCTCAACTTTATTGGCCTTTCGGTGGCGGACAGGATTATGCGAAGTTAATGCCGTGGTGGGCAGACTCGGTTGCTAAGTATGGATTACATTATTATCCAGGACATGCATTTTATAGAGTTTCTGTATGGACTTCTCCAAGTGAACTTCCTAATCAAATAAGATTATACAGAACCAATCCAAAAGTACAAGGTGGTGTATTCTTCCGCGCTTGGAACTTTTTGGAAAATCCCAGAGGTGTAACCGATTCTATGAAAAATGACTTATTTCGATATAAGGCATTAAATCCTGTTATGGCATTCAAAGACACGATTAAACCAAATCCACCAAGAAATTTAAGATATGAAAAAATCAACGGAGTTTATGGGCTTAGATGGGATGTTCCTTTAACTGCAAGTGATGGTGATACTGCAAAAAGATATGTCGTTTATAGATTTTCAACTTCAAATATTCAACCAGCGGATTTAGAAAATCCAGCAAGGATTGATGATATAGTTGGTTCTCGTCAACACATTCCTTCAACGCTTGGACAAACAGGACCTTTTTATTTTGTAGTTACTGCACTGGACAGAAATTATAATGAAAGTGCTATGAGCAATATTGTTTCGATAACTGCTCCTTCAAGTCCAACATTAATTCAGCCTCCAAACGGAGCAGCTAATCAGAGAGATACAATAGTTTTAAGATGGAACTTGCCAATTGGTGCATCAACTTACAGAGTTCAGATTTCCACTAATTCAGGATTTACTTCACCGCTTGTTTTAGATCAGAGTGGGGTTTCGGATACTTTTTTAGTTGTTACAGGTCTTGAAGGACAAACTCAATATTATTGGCGGGTTAATTCTTCTAATGCAGCAGGAACAAGTTCATTTTCGGGTGTGTTTACATTTACAACTGGATTTCCCAAAGCACCGAATTTAATTTATCCTGAAAATAATACAGGCAACATTCCGGTTGATACTATTTTATATTGGAATAGATCTCAATCGGCTCAAACATATAGATTGATGTTAGCACGTGGAGCTGATTTTGCATCTTCTTCGATTGTATTAGATGTCAGTAATCTTACTGATACAACTTATCAGGTGACAGGTCTATTACTCAATACTTTTTATTTCTGGAGAATTAAAGCAACAAATCAATTTGGAACGAGCAATTGGTCAACTGCTTTTAGATTCAAAACGATCTCACCTGTTGGTGTTGAAGATCAGGAATTATCTCCGGATTCATATTATCTTGAACAAAATTATCCTAATCCTTTCAATCCTTCTACAATTATTAAATTCAATTTACCACAGGCTACTTATGTTACTTTGAAGATTTATGATTCTTTAGGATCTGAAATTCAAACACTTATAGATAATGAATACAGACCTGCCGGTTCATTCGAGGTTGAGTTTGATGCGCAAGGTCTTTCGAGCGGAATGTACTTTTATAAATTGATAACTCCAGATTTTATTTCAACAAAAAAAATGCTTTTAGTTAGGTAAAAAATATATTGCAAATTTTGTACTGCCCGATATTTAATTCTTTGAAGTACGGGCAGTTTCTTTAATATTAATATTTTAAAATTATGGCACACATAAAATCTCACCTGATATTCTTTACTAAAATTTTATTGTTAATGAACTTTATTTTTATTTCTTGTGCTTCAGTAAAAGAAACTGAATCTGAGATGGAATACTCTGATAAAAGAATAAATGAATTCAAAACTTATTTTGATAGTATTCGTTCAAAATATGGTTTTCACGAATCTGTCAAACTTGAAAAGATTTTAATTAGCGATAAATCAAAAACAATAAAATTCTATTTCAATAAAAATATTGGTTACATTCCCTTCAGAA
>CAKZLD010000162.1 GCA_937125135.1 uncultured Ignavibacterium sp. | reverse complement strand
CTGGCAATCAATACTAACATCTGGGTATTTATGATTGGAATTATTATCTTTTCAATTGGTGAAATGACAGCACATCCGAAATTTATCAGTTATGTAGGACTCATCGCTCCTGAAGATAAAAAAGCGCTGTATCTGGGATATGCATTTTTATACGGAGTAATCGGAAGTTTTATCGGTGGAATACTTGGAGCTAATCTTTACGTTCATTTTGTTGATAAACTTAATCAACCTTCAACGCTTTGGATAATTTTCAGTTTAATTGGTGTTGCAACAATCATTGGATTAATCATATATAATAAATTTGTATCTCACGGTTCGAAACACTGATTTCTTCGGAAAAAATTACTTGTAATTTTTATACAATTTTTAGAAAATGTCCCTATATGGGACATTTTTTTATTTACAAAATATTATTTCCTCGAAAAAATTCAATTTTAATAGGCATTTAATTTGAGCATTATTAGAAGGTATTTAAATTATTTACATTTTAATACGATAATTCCAATAAAAAACTTATGAACATTCAGACTTTTATAACAATAGGAGCAATTATTTTACTCGGGATTTTGGGAATTACCTTGAACCGAACGATTTCAAATGCTGAAGAAACTAAGATTTTTTCTGAATGTATTCTAACTGCGAACAGCTTAGCCCAGGAAATGATTTATGAAATTAAACAGAAAAAATTTGATAAGAATGTTGGAGATGAAATTACAGTTAACGTTGCTAATTTAACTCCACCAGCACAATTTGGTGCTGCACCCGGAAAACCAGCGTCACAATTTGTAAGCGTGGAAGAGTATCATAATCATAAAAGAACAGTGAATACAAATAGATTCGGAAATTTTAATATAGTCGTTAATGTTAGTTATGTTAATGAAAATAACTTTACTCAGATTTCCTCAACACAAACTCGTGCTAAAGAAATTTTGGTTAAAGTCGCCAATAAATATTTGTTGGACACATTAAAGTTAAGAATGTATAAGAGCTTCTAATGAACCAGATATTAGATTTATTATCATCGTTTCTAATAGGAGGGATAGTGCTTTTAGCACTTTTAGGACTGAATATGCAGTTTACTTCAAAAAATCAGGAAATAAAATTAGCTGAAATTACTCAAAGTTCATCAACTAGCATTGGAAGAATTATTGAGCACGACTTCAATAAAATTGGATACGGTGATCCTACTGATTCAAGTATAGTTTCTATTAGTAATAATTCAATTACTTTCAGAGCAGATTTAAATAATGATGGAAACATTGAGGTAGTTAATTACAGTTTAATTAATAACGCAAATGGAAAATTTGTTAAACGAATTATAAATTCTAATGAAAGTAAATCATGGCTACAACCAATTAAAAATTTTCAAATCTTTGGCCTAAATGTAACGAGTGATACAACATATGTTTCTAGTCAGGTATCAGCTGTATTAGTAAACTTAGAATATGCTAAAAATGATTATTTACAAGATACTCTCTCAATCGGAGTACAATGGCGAAGAAAATTTTTCCCTAAAAACTTAGATTAAATAGGTGACTTATGGGTAAAATGCTTTTAATTTTAATAATTGGAACGGGTGTAATTGCAACTATTACTACTCAGAATATGCTGCAAAGTAGTAATAAAATGTTAGAGAATGCAATTGACGAGCACGATTTAACTCAGGCTCGGCTTAATGCTGAAAGTTCATTTGAATTGGCAATAAAGCATATTTTAGCAGATACAAACTTTACTAATAAACCAGCCTTTAATCTTAAAAGAGGTACGGGTTCATTTGTAATTACTACCACTAATGCAAAATTGCCCGATGGTCCCAATGCGGGCTTGACTTCTGTAAGACAAATAAATGCCACTGGCAAAGTGAATAATAAAACGGTAGTTGTAAAATCAACAATACTTCTCCAAATGGGTTCAGTAGGTCCGGCAATGGTAGCTCCTCCATTTTTGAAATACGGAATTATTTCAGATCAGACAATTACAATGAACGGAAACATTTTAATTAGAGATGATAATAATCCACTCGTGAATGCGAATGTTCATACAAATAATAATTTTCAAATGAATGGTAATAACACCATAAAAGGATTCCTTACTTACGTTGGAACCGCACATTCAAATCCAGCAAGTAGATTAAATACATCTTTTTCTCCAAATGTTAATCCCGATAATACACCAGTTCATCGAAAAGTTAATGCAATTAATATTCCTAGCTTTGATCCGGATAGCTATATAAGTAAAGCAACACAGGTTTATCCGGGCAATCTTTCACTTTCAGGAAACAGAACATTGGGGACAAAAAATCAGCCACAAATTATTTATGTCGGTGGTGATTTAACTATCAGTGGAAATATAACTGGATACGCAGCTTTTATTGTAAAAGGAAATATTAATATAAATGGTAATGTTACCATAACAGCACCTGACCCAACAGGTAATAATCTTGGCTTATATACAAAACAGAATCTTAATGTAAATGGAAATGTTACTCTCAGAGCTCAAATAATGGCAAATCAAAATGTGAATCTTGGTGGTAACTCCAAAGTTTATGGCGGAATAACTGCAAAGGGTACAATTAATTTTAATGGTAATATTTCTATTTATTATCGTGAACCCACTCCTGAACTTACTCAACCATTCTGGCCTCAGTCAGGAGGACAAGTTCCTCCCAAAAGACCTAAGTTGATTGCATATTATGAGTAAATCTGAATTGAAACTTAGCAATAAGTTTTCTTGACATTAGATTCAAATTCTCCTAAAATTGAGTAGTTGATTTTAAACTTTAAGGCAATACTATGATACGCTTCAAATTTTTACTGCATTTTATAATAATTGTTTTATCTTTACTGCTTCTTAATTCTTGCGGTAAATCTTCAACAGAACCAGAGGCACCAAGCAACGAGAAGGTAACAATTTTAGGTAAAGTTATTGATTTTGATGATGGTGAACCTGTGGTAAATGCAGCAATTAAAATGATTGTAGATAGTGTTCAGTATGGTACTACCACAAATTCAGAAGGCAAGTATTCAAAAACTTTTAACTTAAAAAAGAATGTAGATGTAAAAGTAATTGCCTCAAAGGAAAATTATCGTGGCGACACAGCAACTGTATTTGCAATACCTGGAAGGATAGTGGAAACTCCAATAATGAAAATTAAAAAAGATTCTGTTTTAATTACAAATACTTTTCCTGCAAGTATAATCTTAGCAAGTCAAACTCACTTTCAAATTGGTGTAAGAGAGAGTGGTGATAATGAAACCACAACATTAACTTTTGAAGTCAGAGATTCCAGCGGTAGACCATTGGATATTTCTAATTCTGTTACAGTCCGTTTTACTTTAGGAGCAAGTCCGGGAGGTGGCGAATTTCTTTATCCGACTACAAGAAAAACAAATAGTGCTGGACAAGCAGCGGTTGGTTTAACCAGCGGAACCAAAGCCGGGATTGTTCAGGTAATTGCAGAAGTAACCAAAGATAACAAAGTGATTCGTTCTAAACCTGTTAATGTTGCTATTCACGGCGGCTTACCAGACTTTAATCATTTTAGTGTTGCTCCTGATTTATTAAATATTCCTGGCTTATTTATTTATGGATTTGAAAATAATATCACAGCTTATGTCGGTGATAAATACTCAAACCCTGTAAAACCAAATACTGTAGTTTACTTTAATACAACAGGTGGAATTATTCAAGGTTCGGCATTGTCGGGTGGAAATAATCCACAAGTTAGTGTTAAGTTAATAACTGCAGCACCTTATCCTGTACATCCAATATTAGGACCGGGTTTTGCTACTGTTACTGCCGCAGCGGCAGATGAAAACAACCAGATTATTTCAAAAAATACGATAGTGTTGTTTTCAGGATATCCCTCTAATTTATCAGTCAGTCCGACGACTTTCAATATTCCAAATGGTGGGAAACAAGATTTTACTTATATAGTGGCTGATGAAAATAATAATCCGATTTCTTCTGGCAATACGATTACAGTAACTGTAGAAGGAAATGTCAAATCCAGAGGTGATTTAAATGTTCAGATGCCTGATACACAGAGTAGAGCATGGACAATTTTTAACTTCTCTCTTGAAGATTCAAATCCTGATGAAAACAAATTAGCTAATGTTTATATAAAAATTGAATCAAAAGGAGTTAATGGGCATAAACATATAAACATTCAAGGTACTTCAAGATAAATATTTTAATTTCTCTTTTTCATGGCTAAGAAATTTACTCACAATATTTTCTCTGCCTTACTCTGATAATTGAGAGAAGCTAAAACTGTCTGTCATAATCTATTTTTTCTTTAATTGTTTTTTCTCTTTTCTCCCAATAAGTAGATACATTTTTATCAAATCCTAAAGGCATAAATTTTTTACCAACTACCTTAGCAAGCAATCCTATTGGAGTAACAATCAGGTAAAATAAAACAGTAAGAATAATTCTTGACATAACAAAGCCAAGAACAAGAGATAATCCTATCCAAAGTTTATGAAAAGGTTTAAGTAACGTAGGAGAGATGTAGGCAAGGATAATAAAAATTCCACCAATACCTGAAAAGTATACGAATGATTCTTTTTCGAACCACCATAGAATAAATGAAATGATAATCAGAACAATCCCTACAGTAAATCCGGTTTTCTTTACTGCCTTTTCTGATGTGTCAATGTGTTTTAATTCTTCTTTAAGCATTTTTAATCCAATTGAAATTGTTTTCGCCAGTCAATGTCTTCCTGCAAAGGTGTTTGATCCTCTTTGGCAAGAAGATAATTTCCAAGTACAAGGTAATCAATATTAGTTCTCATAAAACATTTGTATGCATCTTCTGGAGTACAGACAATAGGTTCGCCCCGCACATTAAATGATGTATTAATTATTACAGCACAACCAGTATCTTTTTCAAACTGTTCAATAAGTTTATAGTAACGTGGATTAGTATCTTTGTGAACTGTCTGGAGTCGTGCAGAGTAATCAACGTGGGTTATTGCCGGAATATCTGAGCGGACAACATTTAATTTATCAATTCCCCAGAGTTTTTCTTCATCCTCGGTCATTTTTCTTCTTCGCTCTTTCTTTACATCAGCCACAAGTAGCATATAAGGACTTTCCTTATCAATTTCAAAATATTCACCAACTTTTTCGAAAAGCACTGATGGTGCAAAAGGTCTGA
>CAKZLD010000161.1 GCA_937125135.1 uncultured Ignavibacterium sp. | reverse complement strand
ATGAAAAATTTATTTTTAATTCGTCACGCAAAATCGAGTTGGAAAGAGACTGGATTGAAAGATTTTGACAGGCCACTTAATAAACGTGGTAAAGAAAACCTCAAAATGATGAGTAAATTTTTTGCTGATAAATTTCCGAAACCAGATTTAATTTTATCAAGTCCAGCTGAGAGAGCTAAACAAACAGCTATCGCATTTGCAGAGAAATTGGATTACGCTTTTAGCAACATAAAATTTATAGATGATTTGTATATGGCTTCTGATGATGAAATTAAAGAAGTAATATCAGCTCTTAACGAAGAGATAAGAAGCTTAATTGTTTTCGGACATAATCCCGGATTAACGGATTTTGTTAATTCTTATAGTCAATCTTATTTAGATAATATTCCAACCTGCGGAATAGTAAAACTCGAAACAGATAAAAAATGGTCTGAGATAAAAGCTAAATGTTTTTTATTGCAGGATTTTTTATATCCGAAAATGTTCCTCGAATCTGATGATTAAATTTAAATGCAGGCTGTCTCAAGATCAATTTTGATTGTTACGCTGAGCTTGTCTAAGGGTGATTTTGAAAAAAGATGTCAATCTTCGACAGGCTCAGACTGACATCTTTTGAATTTTTAGACAACCCTTACTTTCTCAATCTCATTTTTTTACCTGAGCATCAACTACTGCAATAGCAGTCATATTTATTATATCGTCAACAGTAGCACCACGCTGTAATACATGAACCGGCTTATTCATCCCTAAGAGAATTGGCCCAATTACTGTTGCTTGTCCAATACGTGCCATTAGTTTATAAGCGATATTTGCTGAACCCAAGTCAGGGAAAATTAAAAGATTTGCGCCACCTTTAATTTCAGTAAATGGAAAAGTTTTCTCTAAAATTTCAGGTACTACTGCTGTATCAGCTTGCATTTCTCCATCAATTATTAAATCAGGTCTCTTGGATTTAACAATTTTCACCGCCTCTTTTACTTTGATTGATTCAGGATATGGAGCACTTCCAAAGTTACTAAATGAAAGCATAGCAATCTTAGGTTCAACATCAAAAGATTTAACTGCTTCGGCAGCTGATATAGCGATTTCAGCAAGTTGCTGAGAGTTGGGATTCACGTTAACAGTACAGTCAGAGAAAAAGTATGTTTCTTTTTTTGTAATCACAATATACATTCCTGATACTACAGAAATACCTTCTTTTACACCAATACATTGTAATGCTGGTTTGATAGTATTTGGATAGCTTGTTGAATAACCACTTATCATCGCATCAGCATCACCAAGTGCGAGCATCATAGACCCATAATAATTATTCTTCTTGATTATTTCTCTGGAATCATAGAGAGTCGCACCTTTTCGTTGTCTTCTCTTAAAAAATTCAACTGCATATTGTTCACATTTTTCACAAGTAGATGGATCCAAAATTTCAAATTCATTTAAGTCATATCCAATTCTTTTTATCTCACTTTCAATCTTGTTTTTATTTCCCAATAAAACTGGGTTTGCAATTCCATCATTATAAACGCTATGGGCAGCACGTATTATATTTTCTTCTTCTCCTTCAGGATAAACTACTTTTTTCGGTTTGCGCTGAGCTTTATGAATCATTACGCGAACAATTTCCTTTGATAGACCCAATCTCTCTTTCAATTGTTCTTCATAACTAACCCAATCCATTTCTTTAATTTTTGCAACTCCTGTTTCAATGGCAGCTTTTGCGACAGCTGGTGCAACATACCATAATACTCTTGGATCGAATGGTTTTGGGATTATATAATTTTTCCCGAATTGGAATTCTTCACCACCGTAAGCTTTAATAACCATCTCCGGAACTTTTTCTTTAGCTAATCTTGCTAAAGCCAGAGTTGCAGCCATTTTCATTTCATCATTTATTTGAACTGCACGAACATCCAAAGCACCACGGAAAATGAACGGGAATCCAAGAACATTATTTACTTGATTCGGAAAATCACTTCTGCCAGTTGCCATAATTAAATCATCTCTCACTGAAATAGCATCATCATACATAATTTCTGGATCAGGATTAGCCATAGCAAATATTATTGGATTCTTAGCCATTGATTTGACCATATCCTTATTAACAACACCTCCAACAGAAAGTCCTATAAATACATCCGCTCCTTTCATTGCTTCAGCTAAAGATTCATAGGATTTTTCTTGAGCGAATTCTTTTTTGTATTTATTCAAATCGTTTCTGTCTTTCGATACACAACCTTTTGTATCAAACATCCAGATATTTTCTCTTTTAGCACCAGCTTTTATATAATGTTTACAACAGGAAATTGCTGATGCGCCTGCACCATTAACAATAATTTTTACTTCGTCTATTTTCTTACCAGCTAATTCGACTGCATTAATTAAAGCAGCACAAGAGATGATTGCTGTGCCGTGTTGGTCATCGTGAAAAACAGGAATGTTCATTGTAGCTTTCAGAGTTTCTTCAATCTCAAAACATTCAGGAGCTTTAATATCTTCAAGATTAATTCCGCCAAAAGTTGGTTCTAATAATTGGCAGACTTTAATAATTTCCTGAGTATCACGAGAATTAACCTCAATATCAAATACATCTATATCAGCAAATCTTTTAAAAAGAACTCCTTTCCCTTCCATAACGGGTTTACCTGCCTCAGCACCGATATCACCTAATCCTAATACTGCTGTTCCATTGGATAGAACTGCAACGAGATTTCCTTTTGCAGTGTATTTATAAACGTCTTCAACATTTTTATGAATTTCTCTGCAAGGCTCAGCAACACCGGGAGTATATGCAAGCGATAAATCCCGCGATGTTAAACAAGGTTTGGATGGGATAACTTCGATTTTACCTACTCGTCCACTACTATGATATAGTAAGGCTTCTTCTTTGGTGATTTTCATTTTTCTCTCCCTGAAAATTTTGTTTTAAGTTGTTTAAGATTTGATTAGATAAATTTATCTGATTAGTGAAATAGAACTGACTAATAAAGCAGAATTGAAGAAATATTTCCACAGATGAACTTTCAATAATTCAATTATTTACCCAACAAATTTAGATAAATAGTTGACCTTATCAAAAGTTATTTAGATGTAGCTTCGAGTTGAAGTTTTTCTGATAAATCTTTTCCGAGATAAATATCAATCAGATAATGTAATAAATACAAAATAGGAGTAAGAAAAACAGCAATGGTAAATTTATACATATAATTTACCAAACCGATTGCAAGAACTAACTTTAAGTCCCATCCGGCACCAATGTAAAAAGCAATAAATAATACAACAAAGCTATCAATAAACTGTGATACTAATGTAGATCCTGTTGCTCTCAACCATATTTTAGAACTTCCTGTTTTTGCCTTCACAAAATGAAAAACAGTAACATCTACAAGCTGACCTATTAAAAATGCTACTAAAGATCCGACGATTATCCAGAGTCCTTGACCGAAAATTGTATCGAAAGCTAAATCCATATTTAATGAACCATTTGGAGTATCGCGTATAACCCAGAAATCTGCGGGATGAAGTTCCATAGAAAAGTATATCATAAAGTAAGCATAAGTAATCAAAGCAGCAGCGGTGAAAGACATAAATCTTACACCTTTTCTTCCAAAATATTCATTTATTATATCAGTCATAATAAAAACAACTGGCCAGAGCAAGACACCCGCTGTAAGATTAAAAGAGAGATTATCAATTCCGAAAAATGAAAAATTGAATTGTTGAATGCCCAGAGTTTTTTCTAATGAAAATATTTTAACTCCGATAAATTCAGCCAATAAAGCATTTGATACGAAAAAAGAACCAAGTATATAAAAAAGAATTTTTTCTTTGTCTTTCATAACCTTAATAATTTTATTTGGAATATAGAAATTTGATTCAAAAACAAAAAAGGCGATAGAGAAATTCCCTACCGCCTTTGATGAGATGAAGTGAGAATTTTATTTACCTTGTTCTTTGTCTTTGTTCTGTGTTTTGTTCTCTGTTGCGGTTTACATCTTCTCTTCTATTTTCATTTCTGTAATCATCATTTCTTTGTTGAGTTCTTACTTCACGATTATCATTTCGTTGATTCTGTTCAATTCTTCTTTCTTCAATATCTCTTGAATGTCTTTGTTGATCTGTGTTTGGGAAAATTTGATTATTATTTCTTCTTTCCATCTGTTGAATTTGTCTGTTTTGTTCTTCTATTACACGGTTTCTTTCATTCTGTCGGTTAATTTCATTTTCTCTGGTTTCATTTCTTCGCTGTTCTAAATTCTCGTTTCTTCTTTGTTCAATGACTTCATTATTTCGTCTCTCCAATTCTCTTTGTTCGAAATCTCTTCTTTCAGATTCTTTCCTTTCAATATCTCTTTGGTTATCATTTCTTTCCTGACGAGATTCTCTTTTTATATCTCTTGAAATAACATTTTCACTTTCTCTGCTTCTAACTTGTTCATCTCGGTTTCGTGTTTCTCCTAATTCTATTCGAGATAAATCAAGTGATGTTCTTCTATCATTTCTTACAACTTCAACATTTCTAAGAGATTCTCTGTCAGTCAGGATTCTGTCTCTGTCAGCAATAAATGTTGTAATCTGGTCTCTATCTCTTTTACGAGAGTTTTCGAAATTTCTTGGATCGTCAGTTATCAACAAATCTCTTTTTCTAATTTCATCACCTGCTCTTTTTCTGACAAAATCAAAATCAACACCTTCATTCCTAATTCTTCCGTCTGAATATCTGTATTCGTTTCTGTATTTAGTGTTTGAGTGTATTCTGTATTTTATTCTTTCAGGTACGTAATAATTATAAACATAAGCATTACCAAAATGACGGAATTGAACAAAGTGCCAATGAGCTACAGGAATTACATAAGAATAAGTGTAAACAATCCCTATTGAAATTCTGAATACTGCATAAGGTGGAAGAGGTGCCCAACCGATGTAATAATCATCGTATCTCCACTCAACCCAAGCAGGAGCCCAATCATAATCTGGTATCCAAATCCAACCGTAGTAATCATCATAATGCCATCTTCCATAATGATAGACGATAAATCCAAATGGTTCGTAAGAATCCCAGTACCAGCCATAATCTGACCAAATCCATCTACCTATTTTGTAAGGTGCCCAGGTTCTTGTTATAATAGTTGGTCGCCACGCATAAACTCCGAAGTCTAATGATATCCAAGTTCCATAAGGAGTTAAGTTGGAATAGAAGTAACCTTGCATATAAGCAGGATTATTGGCTTTAATCTCTTTTGGAAAGAAAAAGATTAAAAATATTACAAATAAAAATATACTTAGCTTTTTCATTTTTTACTCCTTTCGTTTTATCAGGATTTTATTTCCTGATATAAGTAGCTCAAAGGTTATACCAATGAAAAAGTTTTATTAGGTAAGAAATTGTAAAGACAGAAAGGTATAAAAATTTTTTATGTCCAATTAATTGAACATTTATGATGGTTTAAAAAGAATTCAATTCTTTTTCTTTTTTGAAAGAAGCCATTCATAAAACTTTGAATTATTATAAGTTTCAGTCCATGAATCGTGATTTGCATTAGGATAGACAGTAAATTTAATTTCTGTTGAACCGCACTTTTTCAATGCATCAACCATATTTTCTGAATGATGGATTGGAACAATTAAATCTTTCGCACCGTGAAAAACCCAAATTGGTAAATCTTTCAGCTTACAAGCTTCAAATGTATCTGCCCAACCACAAATAGGTGCGATTGCAGCAAATCTCTCAGGTGCGTACATTGCTAATGTCCAAGTTCCCTGCCCTCCCATACTTAATCCAGTAAGATATATTCTATCTTCATCAATGGAATAATTAGATTGAATCTCGTCAATCAAAATTGAAAGTTCTGTCAAAAGATGAGTCCATCTTTTACCATCAGGACATTGTGGAGCTAAAAGAATAAAAGGAAATTTCTTACCTTTTTCAATAAGTTTTGGAGGTCCGTGCATTTTAACTTTCTTTAAATCATTTCCTCGTTCACCTGAGCCGTGAAGAAAAATAACTAAGGGAAATTTCTGGTCAGATGTTTTGTAGTCTTCAGGCAAATATAAAAGATAATTTAAGTTAACTTCTATTACCGCTTTTTTATTGAGACTTTTATTCGTTAACTTGTTAAGCTCATCCTGAGCAAGATTATTTATTTGCATAAGAATTATTAAAATAATTATCTGAATCTTCATAATAGGCTCGCTGCTTATCACAAATATAGTAAATTTTATTTCTATTTTATCTTAGGAGTGCAAATAACCCAAATTATTTTTGTGTATGAACAATAAGGTTTTTCTAATGAAAAAATTATTTACTTTATTCACAGTAATAGTACTTAATTCAATTTTTGCTCAGCCGTTAATTTCAATACCAGCCAAGGAATTGAATTGTGTAATTAAATATGAAATCTATGATAAACATCTTGAATTCAATGCTGATACAATTGCAGATTCAGTTAAAATGAATTTAAATGGTGAAGAGTTTTATGGATTCAAATCCAACAATTTTGAATTTTTTGAAAAAGTAATGAAGCCCATAATTCTTAATCATTTAGATGAACTCGAGAGACTTCCTAATTCAGAAATAATAAATCAACTAACCATTTTTGTCTATCAGATTTATCAGGATTACTTTGGGAAGTCCTTCTATCGCTGGGGTGGAGATATTTTTGATTTGGATGATCCTCAAATTGAAAGTATAAGATATAAAAATAAATATGGATTAGACTGTTCTGGTTTCACAGTTTCTGGTTATGAACTCGCGGCTTATTTCAATCTCATCCCTAAAGAAAAACTAATATTTTCATCTCACGGTTTCAGATTATTTTGTGAGAGAACTGGTTTTGAAGACACTGGTGGATTGATTCAAAAAAGTAACAATTATCGATTAGACACGAAAGAGCTTAATCAAATTGGAAAAGAAGTTATAAGATTAGAGAAAAATGAAAAGTTATCTGAAAAGCATATTAATCTTCTGCAAGCAGGTGATATCGTAGGAAGAGACGGACATTACGGAATACTTGTTCAGCACGATAATCAACTTTATTATCTTGAATCCGGAGGTTATGTAGTTCCCTTTTCAGATTATAATGCAGTTGAAGCAAAATCAGCAATAGAAAAATTTGCTGAATCAGGATATATTTCTGTCAGAAGATGTCTAACTGATTAAAATTATTCGATTATTTTATTTGAGGAATTACCTCATCACTGATATAGAGATTGCCTTCTTTATCAATTGCTCTTACAGAATAAAAATATTTTTCTTTTTCGGAGTTGATGTCTTCAAAGGTATTGCCACTAATGAGTTCACTGATTGATTCACTTAAATCTTCATCTTCGTCACGCCTGAAAACAATGTATCCTTCGATATTCTCAAGTTTGTTCCAAGAAATAACTGCAGTGTTTTTATCTGAATAAAAAACTGCAGAACTTATTTTTAACTCTTGAGAAATATTATCAGGTAACAAAACAGCACAATCCAAAGTATCTGAATTTTCCGATATGTTTCCAACTGAATCAATAGCAACGATGTAAAATTTATAATCACCGGTATTTTTAATTTCAGTTTCGAAGAAGTCAGCTAACACAGGTTTTGAATTTAGTTTATTAAACTTGATTGGTTCTTTATCGTTACTGACGTAAATATCATATCCGATAAGATCAGGTTCTGAATTAAATATCCAACTTATTTTTACATAAGTAGTATCACTAAGCACATTCACAATCAAAGGTTCCTCAGGTGCGGTAACATCTTACATTCTAACATTAACTGTTTTAGAATAATCACTTTCATTGAATGATTTGTCCAAAGCCTTAATGCGATAAGTAATCACATTACTAATTTCTTTATTCAGTGAATCAATATAAGTATTAGAATTGTAAGGTTCTGTTGTGAGTAAAAGGAAATCATCTTCTTCACCACTGAACGAACGCCATATAAAATATCCTGCTAAATCTTTTTCCTGATTTTCTTTCCACTGCAAGATTACTCTTCCAACTTCGCCAGTTGCAAATAAATCCTTTGGAATTGATGGAGGTGTCAAATCAGGAATCAATGCAACTTTAGGAAATGATTGACTCGAATTACCCGAGAAATCAACAGATTCAACAACATAATAGTATGCTGGTTCGTAATCAGTAATTACATCAATATATGTGTTTGAATTTATACTTAACGGAGTTTTATTAATTGTGGCAAAAGGTCCTTTTAATTCTTTACCTCTTAAAATATTTATTTCTTTTAAGTCATTTACTTTCTCAATCTTCCAGAAAAGAACAACAGAATCAGAATTAACTATTGCCTTTAAATCATACGCTGCTGGTGGAGGGACTAAATCTTTCGGTGAACCGATTAATTCTGCAGTTAGTTTGGATTCTCTCCCTAAAAAGTCAATTCCACTTAATCTGTAGTAGTAATTCCTTCCATTTACTACACTGGTATCTTTGAAATAATTTTCAGCAGTAAAGGACTTACCTTGACTGTCTCTAAAACTAAAAACGAAAATGGCGTCTCGATTGATTTTAGTTCGATGACCGTTTGAAGATTCACTTCGATAAATGTTATATGCAAAAAATCTTTTTTTGTCGTGATTCCATTTAAACTCTACAAATCCATCTCCATTTTTATTTGAAAAATCTGTAGGAGAATCTGGCCGAGAAAAACTTTCAATTTTAACTTGATTAGAGATTGAACCTTCTCCTTCAACGCCATTTGTAATTCTGACCACTTTATATTCATATGTTTTACCATTCTCAGTATTTCT
>CAKZLD010000160.1 GCA_937125135.1 uncultured Ignavibacterium sp. | reverse complement strand
CATCACTGTGTTTTTGGAGCAGTTCAGAGAGTAAGCACATTAGAGCAGAATTATTTGGAGAATGGTTTTTATGCTCCGACTAAAGAAAAAGAAATTCCTGCCGAAGGATTAACAGCCAGAATTACTGTTTCTTATGAAGATGTCAGCAAAGAAATATTGGAAGCTGCTAATCAGGTTCAGGATATTGCTGAAAGGACAAAAGTTATTTCAAAAAAAATCGGTGAAATTGTAAATCGTGAACAAGCAAAAGATAGTTCAATAACCGCAGAGGTTTCTGAAATGTTCGTCGGTGAACAATATGTTTTATTTCGATATAAAGTTTTGCGGGATATAAGATTAGTTTACGTTCCACCTCGCACTGTCGGAGAATTTGGCGGCGAATCAGATAATTGGATTTATCCACGACACACGGGTGATTTTTCTTTCGTGCGTGCTTACATTTCACCAGACGGAAAAACAGTTAGCTACAATGAAAAAAATGTTCCTTATAAACCTCGCAAATTCATCAAAGTGAACAGAAACGGAATTGATGAAAACGATTTTGTTTTTTTGCTTGGTTATCCCGGAAGAACGTTCAAACATTTTCCTTCATATTTCGTTGAGTATCATAATAATTTTCAACTGCCGTACATTCAGGAATTATATGCTTGGTTAATAAATTACTTCACAAAACTAGGTGAGACTGACCCTGAATTTGCACTTGAAATATCTTCAACTATAAAAGGACTTGCAAATACAGAAAAAAATTATCGCGGCAAACTTCAGGGAATAAGAAATCTTAACCTGATTGAAAATAAAAGAAAAGAAGAGAAAGAACTTCAGAAGTTTATTGATTCATCACCAGAGCGAAGAGAAAAATATGGAGATGTAATTAAAGAACTTGAAGAAGTTTATAAAGATGCTTTCAATAGCGGGCGAAGTCTGTTCGTACTAAATGCTTTAAGAATGTTTTCAGACCAATTTAAGCTCGCCAATTTATTTGTGGATTACAAAACCGAAATGAATAAACCTGAATCTGAAAGAAAAACCGATTTCAAAGAAGCAAATCGGAATAAGATTCTAAATGATATTAACAATTGGTTCGCTGAAAGAGATTTGGAAATTGATAAAGAGATTTTTAGTAAAATAATTTTTGATGCTGCACAATTCGCAGAGCTGAAAAATATTGAGCCATTCAAGAGTTTGAATCAAATTCAGGATAAACAAAAATTCATTGATGAATTATTCAGCTCTAAACTATTGAAAGATCAGGAATCATTCACTCCAAAATTTCTGGATGAAAACATAAAACTTGAAAATGTTAATGATGAGTTGATTGTATTTGTTAAACGACTTTATGATTTCAGAAATGAAGAAGTTAAAAAACAACAAATCAGAGATGGTAAACTGAATATCCTCTTAGCAAAATTTAATGAAGCAAAAAGAAATTGGCTGAATAAATCATTTGTTCCTGATGCAAACAGCACATTGAGATTGACTTACGGTTACGTCAAAGGATATTCTCCACGAGATGCTGTTTATTATTCTCCGATTAGTTCACTGAAAGGAATGATTGAAAAATCTTTTTGGGGAGGTGATTATCAAATTTATCAGCGTGTCAAAGAAATTTATGATAAAGGAGAGTTGGGTAACTATATTCATCCAAAGCTCAATGATGTTCCTGTTGCTTTTATTTATAACACTGATACGAGTGGAGGTAATTCCGGCAGTCCGATTTTAGATGCTTACGGAAGATTAGTCGGTGTAAACTTCGATCGTTCATTTGAAGCTACGATAAATGATTATGCGTGGAGTGATTCATACAGCCGTTCGATTGGAGTTGATATTCGTTTCATATTATGGTTTGCTGATAAAGTATCGGGAGCGAAAGAGTTATTGAAGGAGTTGGGAGTTAATTAAAAGAAGTTTTTACAAAGTTTCTTGAAAATTATTTTTTCTGATTGATCAATTTCATTATTAATATTTTCCCTTTGGGATTTTCAAATTAAAAGATTGCCTAAAAAAATTTCATTTGTTCAAAACATTACGATTTTTATCATTGCAGGGGAAGGGCTCGCAATCAGGGACAGGTTGCCCTTCCCGAATTATCTCAT
>CAKZLD010000159.1 GCA_937125135.1 uncultured Ignavibacterium sp. | reverse complement strand
TGAAACCAAAAAATCTGATATTGATACAACTGTATTTGCAGAAGCAAAAGACTCAATCTTTTTCAATATAAAAGAAAAAAGAATGCTGATCTTTGGAAGTGGTCAGATTAAATATCGTCAGACAGAAATCAAAAGTGGATTTATTAAAATAAACTTTGATAAAAATGATATTGAAGCGGAAGGAATTAAAAATGATTCGACTGGAAAGCTTGAGCAAACTCCAATTTTGACTGAAGGTGCTGATTCGTACAAAGGAATTAGAATGAGATATAATTTCAAAACACAAAGAGGGAATATCTCATTTGCAGAGACAGAACAAGAAGGTGCGAAATATTCAGGTGAGATTATAAACAAAGTTGATAAAAAAACATATTTTATCGCTGATGGAATATACACTACTTGCGAAGATAGTTGTCCGCACTACCATTTTTATTCTCCCAGAATGAAAGTTATCCACAAAGAGCAGGTTATTGCCGAATGGATTTTTTTGCATTTCGGTGGAGTACCATTTCCGATTCCACTTCCATTTGCAGTGTTTCCAATTGAATCGGGAAGAAGGTCGGGAATCATTCCACCTGCTTTTGGTGAGGATGGTCGTTACGGAACTTACTTCTCTCGTTTCGGTTATTTCTGGGCAATCAGTAACTATATGGATGTAAATCTAACCGCAGATTATTATACCAGAGGTAGTTACAGATTAAGTAGTTTATTCAGATATGCGAAGCGATATGAATTTTTAGGAAATCTGGAAGCAAGTTATGCAAAGTTCGTTGAAAATGAGCCGACTGATCCTGACAGACAAGAAAGAATTGATTGGCGTTTTGTCTGGAATCATAATCAAAACATTACTCCAACAATGAGGTTTGATGCAAGATTAGAATTTCTCTCAAATAATCAGATTCAAAGAAATATATCAGACTTGAACGAAATACTCAGAAATCAGGCATATTCAAATGCAACTCTTTTCAAAAGTTGGGAAGAATCTGGAAATAGTATGTCTGTGAGTTATAACAGACGACAAGTTTTTGAAACAAATGAGATAAATGAAATTTTACCAAGCGTTAATTTCTCAATGTCACAGAAATTTCCGTTTCGTTCTGAAAGCGGATTATCAAAAAACTTTTTTGAAACTTTTGGAATTTCCTATTCAGGTCAGTTTCAAAATAAACGAGATAAACTGAAAAACGATTTAAGAATTCGTGGTGGAATTAATCATTCTATCACTGTTGGATTCTCTCCAAAAATTGGTTATTTCAACATATCACCTTATTTCAATTATCAGGAAAAATGGTACAATAAAAGAATTGAAAGATTCTCTCTTCCTTCTTTCACTGGAAGCGACTCAATAATTACTAAAGATGTAAAAGAAATTAATTTCGTTAGAACATTCTCAACAGGAGTTAATTTATCAACTAAATTATATGGAATTGTTAATCCTGAAATTTGGGGAGTAAAATCAATCAGGCATCAGGTTATTCCATCAATTGGATATTCATTCATACCAGATTTCTCAGGACCTTTCTGGGGTTATTACAATGAATACATCAATCAAAAAGGGCAGAAGGTTAAATACGATAAATTCGAAAGAGAAGTTTATGGTGGCGCTTCAGGCAGGGAATCACAATCAATAAATTTTTCAGTCTCGAATATTTTCGAAATGAAAACAGCTGCTGATCCTACAGATACTACATCCAAAGAAAACAAATTTCAGCTACTGAATCTCAATGCTAATATTGGTTACGACTTTACTGCCGATTCACTTAAATTCAGTGACTTGCGATTAAGTTACAGAACTCAAATTGGCAGCTTCAGCTTTGACGGTGGCTCTTCATTTACACTTTATGATTCAGAAGGAAATACAGATAGAGTAAACAGATTCTTAATAGATGCTGGCAAAGGTCTTTTGAGATTGACGAGTTTTAATTTTTCTATCTCTTTTTCAATTTCCGGTGAAAAGTTAAAATCAGATAAGCCTGATACTCTTTCCGATAGAAGAAAAGAAGAGTTTCAATTAACTCAACAAAACCAAAGTATTTATCAGGGACTTTATACTGATAGAGATCCGGATTTTTCAATCCCCTGGGATTTGAGTTTGAACTATTACTTCAATGAATCAAGACCAAATCCAAATCGTGTATTTAAGTTATCCAGTGTTAGTGGTAGTTTGAATTTTAATCTTACTCCTGCCTGGAAATTTTCTGTAACAGGAAGTTATGATATTGAAAGGAAAGAGTTTTCCGCACCACAAATAAGAATTTCTCGTGATTTACATTGCTGGCTTATGAATTTTACATGGAATCCTATTGGAACTTTCCGCGGTTACAGATTTGAAATAAGAGTTAAAGCTCCTCAACTTCAAGACTTAAAGTTAACCAAACAAGACCAGTTTTACGATGGCAGATAATTCTTTAAAGAGATATTTAATTGATGCTAATAATCTTATTGGAAAAATTCCGGAGCTGAAAAAAGTTAAGAATAATTCATCACGCGATAAACTTATTTTATTGCTTCAAAGATTTTTCTCTTCAAAAAAAGTCAGGGTTACAATTTTCTTTGATGGTTATCCTGCTGAAATTATTAAATCCAACTTCGAGATAGTTTTTTCCTACAACCAAACCGCAGACGAACTTATTAAGAAAACAATTGAAATAAGTGTTCGAAATAAAAATCTGAATGTGATTTCATCTGACATAGAAGTTTACTCATTTGCAAAAGAATGTGGCTGCACTCCAATTAAGTCAGAAGAATTTTATAAAAATATCATTTCTTCAAAATCAGAATGCTCTGATGATAAACCATCTCAGATTGAAATTAATGAATTCAAAAAACTTTTTAACGTTGATTAAAAATTTCTTGGATATACAAAAATTATTAGTAATTTTCATCAAAAATATTCTAACTAATCAAAGGAACGCTAATGAAAAAATTTTACTTGTCATTTGCTCTTTTTATCTCAATCCTTCTTCCTAATTTAATGGTGGCTCAAATAGATAGCCCTCTCTATGACCACGTTCCATTAGAATACTTAAGAATGATCGAGAATATGAAAGATGTACCACCTGTAGAGTCAGTAATTACAGATGATCTGGGATTTGATAATTTCAATTTGGGAGTTGCTTTTGCTGAACCACATATGTCTCAGAATTTAAACTCGCCTTTGCAGTACTTTAATGCATTTAACACTAATTCTGCTTACAGAACTTCTAATGGTTTGGATTGGACAGCAAGCACTCCTCCTTTTGGTTTTACATTATATGGTGATCCTGTTACAGCTTATGATAGTTTAGGTAATCTTTATTATCAGAATATGTCTGGCTCTGGTACGATTCAAAATGCAAGGGTTATAAGGTCAACAGATAATGGACAGACTTGGACGGCATCAGTAATTGGAGTATTAGGAATAGACAAAAACTGGATGGCTGCTGATCAAACCGGCGGTCCTTATGCTAATTACGTTTACTGTACAATGACTGCTGGCAGTAGCAATGGTAATTTCTCCAGAAGCACTGATTTTGGTGCAACCTTTACTCAGACTGCTACTTTTAACACTCAATCTTTACCGGGAATGATGGTTGCTGTAGGACCAAATGTTTTGGGTGGAAATAATATCCCAGGTGGTTGCGTGTATGTTGTAACAAATTCAGGAAGTGCATTTGCTTCAACTTATACTTTTTATGTCTCGACCAATGGGGGTGTCTCTTTTACATTAAAATCAGCTCAGAATTTTGCAAATTATGTTGGAACAAATGTCGGTGGAAGAAATTCAGTTCAGAATATGAGAACCAGACCATATCCTTTCATTGCTGCAGATAACAGCTAAGGTCCATATAGAGGTAGATTGTATTTAGTATATCCTTCCAATACTCCTTCGGGTGATGGAAATAAACCGGATATTTTTCTGCGATATTCAGATGATCAAGGTGCGACGTGGTCTTCTGCTAAATTGGTAAATGATGATCTAAACACAACTGCAAACCATCAATGGCATCCTGCAGTGTGGGTTGATAAAACCTCTGGTAGGATTTTTTTAAAATGGATGGACACAAGAGATACACCTACAAGTGATAGCGCTCATATTTATGCAACTTATTCATCTGACGGAGGAAATACTTTTGCACCTAATCAGAGAATAACAACAGCAAAAATGAGAATTAACTGCACCACTTGTGGAGGCGGCGGCACTCCACGTTATCAGGGAGATTATAATGCGATTGTAGCTCATAATAATATTTCAAATCTCGTTTGGACTGATTTCCGTGCGGGTACTTTCGGAAGCTACACTGGCTATTTCCCCGATTATGCATTGAGAGTTTCACCAGCTACTCAAGTTATTGAAAATAATGCAGATACAATTTTCTATAAAGTTGAAGTTCCTGCAGTAAAACTTTATGATCAGACAGTAACTTTTAATGCCACTATATCTCCAACTCCATCTCAGGGTTCTTTTCAGGTAAGTTTTCTTCCGGGAAATACTTTGACAACTTATCCAGACAGCGTTAGATTAAGAATTATTACACAGGGATTAGTTACTGTTGGAAATTATACAATCACCATAACATCAACTGGACCTTTTGGTCCCCCAATTCATAAAAGAACAGTTCAAATGGTTGTCGATAATGTAATTCCGGTTGAATTAGTTTCATTTGACGGATTTGTTGAAAAAAATGATGTTATCTTGAAATGGAGCACTGCCACAGAATTAAATAATATGGGTTTTGATGTTGAGAGAAAAACAGAAAATGGAGATTTTGAATATGTTGGATTTTTAAGAGGAAAAGGGACAACTTCTGATTATACAAATTATTCTTATATTGATAAAGGATTGAACGCAGGAAAATATTATTACAGATTGAAACAAAAAGATTTTGATGGAACATCGGATTATTCAAAACAAATAGAAGTTAATGTAACTACTCCTATGGAATATGCACTCGAACAAAACTATCCGAATCCTTTTAATCCGAGTACCAGAATAAAGTACTCAGTAAAAGAAAAGAATTATGTATCACTAAAGGTTTATGATGTTTTGGGAAATCAGGTAGCAACTTTAGTTGATGAAGTAAAAGAAGCAGGTCAGTATGAGTTAATATATAATGCATCAAATCTATCAAGCGGAGTATATTATTACACTTTAACAGTTGACAACTTTACTTCAACTAAGAAATTTGTTTTGATGAAGTAGCATTAAAAATTTAATCTAAATTTTTCCTTATCGGGCTTTATGCCCGCTTTTTTATTAATACTTATTGAAAAAACAAGTTTTTATATTTGAAACAGATATTTAAACAAATTTGGTAAACTGTAATGAAAAATTTAATCTTAACTTTCTTTCTCCTCTCTAACCTTTTATATTCTCAAATAAACTTAAACGAAATTTTCAAAGACAAATCAGAGATTTATTTTAAGTTCAATGTTTCTACAATTGATGAAATAAATTCTTTGAGTAATATTATTTCTATAGATAATGTTATACTCAATACTGTGTATGCTTATGCCAACAGAACTGAATTTGAAGAATTTCTCAAGTTTCAAATTCCATCTGAAATTCTACCTAACCCATCCACTTTAGTTGAGCCTGAAATGAGTAGCAATATTGAAAACATAACTCAATGGAATGTCTATCCGACTTATGATGCATATGTAAATATGATGTATCAGTTCGAGAGTAATTATCCTTCAATTTGCAAAATCATAGATGCGGGGAATACAGTACAGGGAAGAAAAATACTTTTCGCAAAAATCTCAGATAATGTAAATGTTCGTGAAGCTGAGCCGCAATTTATGTACACCTCAACAATGCACGGAGATGAAACAACAGGCTATGTATTGATGTTGAGATTGATTGATTCATTGCTTTCTTCTTATGGTTCAAATTCCAGAATTACTAATATGATAAACAATGCTGAAATATGGATTAATCCACTTGCAAATCCAGATGGAACTTACAGAAGTGGTAATAACACTGTTTCCGGAGCTTCGAGATACAATGCAAATAATTATGATTTGAATAGAAATTTCCCCGATCCTATAAACGGAATACACTCCAATCAACAAATTGAAACAGTCAGATTCAGGGCAATTCAGGAATCAAACAATTTTTCTTTAATCGCTAATTTTCACGGTGGAGCAGAAGTAGTTAATTATCCTTGGGACAGATGGGTTAATGTTGGAATAAATTCAAAAATTCATGCGGACCAAACTTGGTATCAATTCATCAGCAGATTGTATGCTGATACTGCTCAGTATTATTCTCCTGCTGGATATATGACTTACTTAAATAATGGAATCACTAATGGTGGTGCGTGGTATGTAATTGCAGGCGGTCGTCAGGATTACACAAATTGGTACAGGCACGGAAGAGAAGTTACAATTGAAATATCGAATACTAAATTACCGGCTGCAAGTCAATTACCTTCTTTTTGGGAATATAATAAACGCTCATTTCTCAATTACATTGAACATATTTTTTATGGCTTCAAAGGAATAGTAACTGATACACTTGGTAATCCTCTTAGTGCTAAAATTACTTTGATAAACTTTGATTACGACAGCTCAGAAGTTTATTCTGATGCTGTTACAGGTTTTTATAACAGAATGGTAATGCCAGGTTCTTACAGACTCAAATTTCAGGCACAAGGTTATAATGATTTCATTACTGATTTTATACAAATTAGTTCTTATACTTCGTCGGTAATAGTTAATGCACAATTAATTCCAATTATAATACCAGTTGAGTTAATTTCATTTAATGCTTATAAGATTAATAACAGTGTTCAATTGAAATGGAGTACCGCAACGGAAAAAAACAATTATGGTTTTGAAATTCAAAGAAGAGTTAAGAATTATTATTCACAAGAATTTTCTGATTGGGAAATTGTAGGTTTCGTTGCAGGAAATGGTACAACAACTATAAAGAATGATTATTCATACAATGATGAAAACCTGAAAGCAGGAACTTATCAGTATAGACTGAAGCAAATTGATTTTAATGGAATTTATGAATTATCTGATGTTGTTGAAGTTGACATAAACACACCGATTGAATTTTCCTTAGAACAAAACTATCCCAATCCTTTTGGCAATGCCATTCATTCAAACAATCCGAGTACAAAAATTAGTTGGCAGTCTCCAGTAAGCAGCAGACAAACTATTAAGGTGTTTGATGTTTTAGGAAAAGAAGTAGCTGTTTTATTTGATGAGTTTAGAGAAGCTGGATATCATACTATTGAATTCAAGGCAGATGGATTGTCAAGTGGAATTTATTACTACACTCTAACAGTTGACAACTTTACTTCAACTAAGAAATTTGTTTTGATGAAGTAGCATTAAATATTTAATCTAAATTTTTTATTAGCGGGCTTTATGCCCGCTTTTCTATTTACTGCACGATTTTAATTGAATCTAATTTCTTTTTGTATTAAGTTTGCCTTAGAGATTATTTTTGATCTATGAAAATTTCATATCAAATATATCAAACAACAAATATCCTCAACACAGCAATATTGTGTAATAATTTATTGTTCGCAGTAAAATATTCCGCTTTCAGCGGATTGTACAATAGAATTATCCCCCCCCCCCCCACACACACAATTATTAAGTAGATACAAAGAATATTTGCAAAATTCAGATACTTTCATATTACTATCCCGTTGGTTTTGTTTGAATGTTGAACCTCTAATTAAGATCTTGTCAAATAAAAAATTTTACAAATCGAATATTTAACGGAGGGATAAAATGAAACCATTAGTTTATTATTTAGTAGTAATATTTTTTCTTACAATTTTTAATAATATCTTTTCTCAAGATAATTTTCCAGAAGGACCGGATATTGATTTAATTGTTCAGACCGAGAATGCGGATGGATACCAGATTAAATTTGAGTTGGTTCCGATAAGTACAGAGTACTGCTGGTCAAGTTATTGTTGGAATTTTTCTGTTGCAAGTCCCGTATCCAATAATACAGTTGTAATAAATGGTACTAGTAATTGTGTCTGGAACGGTTGGGATTATAGAAGATGTATTGATCATACAAATACAGATTACTGGACTTGTAGTTCTGGTATAGGATCCACAATTCAACCATTGAGGAATGGGTTTTATAGAATGAATATTTATGTAAACAACGTATTCAAAGCACATTTCTATTATGATAATCGAGATGCTGATCTACCACAAGGAGGATGTTGGAATCCAGTTACGCAATGCTGTATTACCTGCAACTTACTGAGGAGTTCTATAAAGTATAATCGCAGTGAAGATAAATTATATTTTTTAAATGGTTTTACCGAAAATTTGGGAAATCCTGAGTGGCAAGATTTGCCGAAAGAGAAAATATTATTTTTAAGAGAAATAAAAAATTGTAACCCAGCAAATTTCTCTCCTTTCTGGAATAATGGATTAGTTGCAGTTGCTCAAAAGAATCCAGCTTCAGGTGTATATGAACCATTTATTGTTTGGGGTCCACATAAAGACTTTAACCCTACTGGATATAAAATTTATTGGCGTTTGGGTACAAATGGTAGTTTCAGTTTACTTGCAACTGTTGGGTCAAATGTTTATACTTTCAGACACGAAGGATTAGCCGTTGGAAGCGGAGAAGTTGCACAATACAGAGTTCAGGCATTTAATAATCAGGGAAGTTCAGAATTTACAAACATTGCAAGTATTAATACTTCGGGTTTATTCAAAGGGAAATCTGAATCGAATCCAGATATTGTTTTAGATTATCAATTACTTCAGAATTATCCTAATCCATTTAACCCGACTACCTCAATTGGATTTCAGGTAAAAGAGACAGGGCTTGTTAGTTTATGTGTTTATGATTTACTTGGTAGGGAAGTAAAAACTTTAGTAAATGAGGTAAAAACACCTGGGATACATTATGTAGATTGGGAAGCAGATAATAATTATGGCGAAAAACTACCGAGTGGAATTTATTTTTATCGCATGCAAGCCGGTACATTTGTTCAATCAAAAAAACTTATAATACAGAAGTAAGAATTATTGCAAATTCTCCCCGCAATCCTATTCTAAGTGGTTTGCGGGGCTTAATTTAAGGAGTATAAAAATGATTAAGATTATATGGTTTTTTCTTTTGTTCTCAATGGTCTCTTCATTTGCACAAAATCCATACACATACACCTACATATTTTATCCGCATAACTTTGTTTCCGGTCAGTATTTTGGTTACTTTCCTCTAATTACAGACTCGGTTATGTTTATTAGTGCAAATAATGACGAATCTAATGGAGAAGCATCAGGGTCTATTTACTATTACCGAAAAATCAATAATAGTTGGGTTTTTATTCGCCAAATATCACCAAGTGACGGAAAACCAAGGGGTTCTTTTGGAATTCCAATATACTTAAAAAATAACTGCTTATATGTGGGATCCGTAGATGGGGTTTACATATTTGATTATATAAATAATGACTGGATAGAAAGGAAAAAAATAATACCTAACAATCAATTTGCTTATAACTTTGGAAGAAGTATTATAGAATTCAATGATCAGTTATTTATCGGCGCAGAACTGGACAGTAGATTTTTCGTAGAAGGAGCTGGTTCAGTTCATGTATATAATAAAAATAGTAACGGCGAATGGGAACTTTCTCAAATGATTTACTCCAAAAATCAGAAATTTTATGCTTATTTCGGTTATAAACTTGAAATAAACACTACAAGTCAACACTTATTCATTGCAGCCCCCATGGATAGCAATGATGTTGGTTATTTTGCAGGGAATGTATATGTTCTTAGTAAATTTGACTCACTCTGGGAAGTAACTCAAATATTATCTCCCGATAATTCTGATCAATTTCCTTATTTCGGCGCTTCATTGGCAACAAAAGGAAATTATCTTTTTGTCGGTGCTTCAGGAAGTATGTCAACACAAACGGGAGGTTCTATTTATGTATATAAACTAATTAATAACTACTGGCAATTCTTGAAAAAAATTCCTTCACCAATAAATATTAGAAGGGATTATTTTGGTTACTCAATAGTTGTTCAAGGTGATACGATACTAGTTGGTTCTCCTGGTAGTCAAACTGATGGAAAAAGAATAGCAAAAGTATATCTTTATTTACAAAAAAATGATGATTTTGAACTAAAATATGAATTTGAACCAAATGATTCT
The DNA here is from genome assembly GCA_937125135.1 of uncultured Ignavibacterium sp. Classification (GTDB taxonomy): domain Bacteria; phylum Bacteroidota; class Ignavibacteria; order Ignavibacteriales; family Ignavibacteriaceae; genus Ignavibacterium. The sequence goes on along the minus strand of CAKZLD010000159.1, from coordinate 13,824 downwards.
AATTATTATGATGGATTTGGGATAGGAATAAGTATGAATAAAGGTGAAATTCTAATTGGGGCAAAGGATGGTAAAAATAACAACATTTCAACTGGTAGAGCATATTTATATAGTTTATTTCCTATGTCTAATAATGATAGATTCGATAAATTGGACAATTATTTATTGTCTCAGAACTACCCAAATCCATTTTCCAGCGGAGGCGGATCCGCCTATGGTGGAAATTCCAGCACAATGATCGAGTACACAATAAAAGACAAGCAATTTGTTACGTTGAAAGTATATGATATGCTTGGCCGAGAAGTAGCTGTATTGGTAAACGATGAGAGAGCTGCTGGCAGATACAAGGTAGAGTTTAATGCATCTGGTCTATCAAGCGGCGTATATGTATACATATTAACAGCTGGGACATTTGTATCAAGCAAGAAGATGATGATTGTAAAGTAAGAAGAGTTGATTTGTAATTTTACAAATCGAATATTTAGTCAGAAGAGGAAGAGTCTGCCTTGCCCATTATATTTTTTGTAGGACAAACTTTAATCTGTCAATCTTGGTATTGGACTAAAGTCCGTATAGTATTTGGAGTTTATTGTTCACCAAATTAAAAATCGAGGTAAGTAAAAATATCATCCTTTCGGAACTTGGAAAATTATTATATCAATTGGAAGTATATTGTCTGTAAAATAATTTGTGTAAATGGAAATTAGTATTAAGAACATTATTTAATTAAATCTTTCAAAAAGGCTGCCCCAAATGAGCAGCCTGTAATTGTTTACTTTATTCACTTATTGTTATTTAAAGTTTATATCAAATGATTCTATTTGATCAACATCATCTTTCGAACTTGAGTGTAATTACCAATTGTTAATCTGTAGAAATATGTTCCGCTTGGTAATTCGCTTGCATCAAAATTCAATGAATAACTTCCTGCTTCTCTATATTCATTCACAAGTGTAGCAACTTCATTTCCAAGTATATTATAGATTTTTATTGTCTGCAAACCACTAACCGGAGATTGCCAGTTAATTGTAGTACTTGGATTTCCGCCATAGGCGGATCCGCCTCCAGCGGAAACTGGATTCGGATAATTCTGACTCAGCTCAAATTTTTCAGGCAATGGTTTAATATCGTTAGAGGTTGGTGAATTTGGAATTAATGTTAAGTTTAATTGTTTCTCAAAGTTATTCTGACTATCGAAGGTTACAGTTCTTACATTGTTACTTGAATAACCAAACTTATCAACATAAACTGTATAAGTAACCAGCTGAAATCCTTCAATTTGATAGAAACCATTTTTATCAGTTATTCCGTACGAATATACATTTGAGTTTTCATCAATTGCAAAAACGAATGCACCTTCAACGGGTTGGTTTCTATTATCTTTTACATAGCCAGATAGTTTTGCAAAACCAGGAGTTGATATTGGCAGAACTGTGAAATTAATATTTGAAATTAAAGAAGTTTCAGTAACAACTACTGAATCAGCTTCTCTCCAGTTCAAAGTTTGGCTTCCGTCATATTTAAAGAATGTAGCACGATAACCAGATTTTGGAACTGCAAGTAAAATATATTCACCAGGTAATAAATTGCTGAATTGATAATTACCAAGAGAATCTGAAGATACAGTAAATCTTCTTTGATTCGGGAATTGAGTATTCTTTCTGAATGCCGAAACAAAGGATTCAACTCCTTCATTGTCTTCGTTTTTAACAACTCCGGAGATTGCATTATTGTAAACTGGTTTTGGTGAAATCACAAAATTTATATTGCTTACATTTCCATTAACAACGATTCTATCTGCTTCTGCAAAAGTGAGTTTATTATCATAAAATTCGGGTTGCAGTGTAAAATCAATCGGATGACAGAATACAACAACAGTGTCATTCTCACGAACTCTGATAGAATAATTTCCAAGTGAATCTGTTATTGTACTTCTTCCAATAGCTGGATTGAAGAACGTATTATTTCTAACAGAAATTACTGAAACTCTTGCACGAATTGGAAGTCCGCCTTCTTTTGTAACATTACCAGACACAAGATATGAAACCGGAGGAACTATAGGAGCAAGTCCAACTGAAAAATTTAATGAATCACCGTTTTGTAAAGTGATAAGTGTGGCTTGCTGAATTGTATTTACATTATTATAAAACTCACGCTTAAATCCAACTGCGGAAAATGATAAATAATAGTTTCCTGGTGGAACTCTTAAAATGAAGTTTCCAAGTGAATCAGTTAAAGTAGTTCTATTACCAAAAGCATTGTTTGAAATTAACTCAACTTTAGCTCTTGCAATTGGATTATTGTTAGCATCATTAAAAACATTTCCTGTTATCACAGCCAACTGAACTACGGGTGGAGTTACAGTAACTTCAACGATGTTTGATGGACCGCTGACACCAGAATTATTATATGCAACAACGTAATAGCAGTAAGTTTGGTTGAAAGCAACCATCCTGTCTAAGAATGTTTTGGTAGAGATATTTGTAGCGATTCTTATGAATTGAGTTGTATCTGATAGTGAACCGATTTTTTTGAAAACTCTGTAGTTTACATTCGCGGGACCATCCCAATCAAGTTTAACAGCTCTACCAACATTTTGAACTATTACTTGTGCTGTTAAATTTGTAGGAGGACTTGGTTGAGCATTCAGGAATGAATATCCTAAAAGAAAAATAATCAGTGAAAGAAAGTACTTTTTCATATAATTCTCCTAATTATGTGATTAAAATTAACTGATTTATTTTTTCAAAACAAAATGAATTAACTAATTTTTTCAAAATCTGATTCTTTGACAAAAACTTTGCTTTTGAGGTTTAAGTTCGACTAAAGTTTTTCAATTTTTTGCGAGTTAATAAAAAATTATTTAGCCACTAATTAACACTAATTTGATTCACCTTAATTTAGATATTATTGTTATTATAATTCTCATTTTCGTTTTAGTAATCAACTTGATTAAATTATTATAAATAAAAAAATAGGATTATTTATGAAAAAAATAATTTCATTATCTGTTCTCATAGTAACTTTTTCTTTCATTTCTTTTTCTCAACAAGTTGAAAGAAAAGAATTAGGAAATCTTGTAATTGAAAACATTCCCGAAATTCCTCAAAGAATTAAAGATAAAATGTTTCAATATCAAAGCACTCGAGGGGCTTCATTTCAGGATTGGTTGCACAATGATAAAGGGATGCTGATTTCAACAAGATTCGGAGAAACTGCTCAGATTCATCTGGTTGAAAAATCCGGTGGAACAAGAAAACAAATTACATTCTTTAATGAACCGGTTGGTGGTGCTGCTATTTGCCCTGATAAAAGTAAAAATTTGTTCTTGTTTTCAAAAGATGTTGGCGGTGGAGAATTTTTTCAGATTTATTCTTTTGATTTGAAAACTGGAAATTTCAAAATGTTGACTGACGGTAAATCAAGTAATGGCGGTGCAAATTGGAATAATAAAGGTGATAAATTTTCTTTCTTCTCAACTAAAAGAAACGGAAAAGATTGGGACATTTACATAACTGATATTAACAATCCTGAAAATACAGAAATGATTCTAAGTGAAGGTGGTGCATGGACTGCCGTTGATTGGTCTCCAGATGACTCAAAACTTTTGGTGCGAAAAAGTATTTCCGCAAATGAAAGTTACTACTATGTTTTTGAAATTAAATCGAAACAACTTTCTCAGATAAATCCAACAGATGAAAAAATTTCGTATGGTTCTGCTGTGTTCTCTAAAGATGGAAAAGGAGTTTTTTATTCCTCCGATCAAAATAATGAATACAAGAAGTTGAGGTATTATGATCTTTCAACCGGCAAAGAAAAAGTTTTAACCGAAAAAATTGATTGGGATGTTGAAAGCATTCAACTGAACAAAAAAGGTAATTTGCTTGCTTTCACAGTAAACGAAAATGGACTTTCGAAATTATATCTTATGAACACGAAAGATTTCAGCTACAAACAGGTTAAATCTATTCCCACAGGATTAATTGGAGGAGTCTCATTTAATTCGAAAGGAGATAAAATTGCATTGACCATAAATACTCCAACTTCTCCTTCAGATATTTTTGTACTTGATGTAAAATCTCACGCTTTGGAACGATGGACTTATAGTGAAGTTGGCGGATTGAACTCTGATAATTTTGTTATTCCCGAACTGATTTTTTATCCAACTTTTGATGAAGTTGACGGAAAGCCCCGAATGATTCCAGCTTTTATTTACAAACCAAAATCCAAAGGTCCGCATCCTGTTGTTATTGATATCCACGGTGGACCTGAGGGGCAGGCAAGACCATCTTTTAATCCTATAAATCAATATTATGCTGTTGAAATGGGAATAGCAGTAATTGAACCAAATGTGAGAGGCTCTACTGGTTATGGTAAAACTTATCTTGAACTTGATAATTGGTACAACAGAGAAAACTCTGTAAAAGATATTGGAAAACTAATTGATTGGATTGCAACTCAACCTGATTTAGATGCAGAAAAAATTGCTGTCACTGGTGGTTCATACGGCGGATATATGGTGCTTGCTTCGATGATACATTTTAATGAAAAAATAAAATGTGGAGTTGATATTGTTGGAATAAGCAACTTTGTTACTTTTCTGAATAACACTCAGGATTACAGAAGAGATCTTCGCCGCGTAGAATATGGTGATGAGCGAATTCCGGAAATGAAAGAATTTTTACTGAAAATTTCTCCTACAACAAACGCTCATAAAATCACGAAGCCTTTATTTGTGGTTCAAGGATTAAATGATCCGCGAGTGCCTTACACAGAAGCAGAACAAATAGTTGAGGCAGTTCGGAAAAACGGAACAGAGGTCTGGTATTTATTAGCGAAAGATGAAGGTCACGGTTTTAGAAAAAAATCCAACAGAGATTTTTATATCTGGTCTGAAGTTTTGTTTTTTGAAAAGTTTTTGTTGAATTAAATTATTTTGTGAACAATAGTCTAATAAGCAATAATCAAAGTTTTACTGACAGTGTTTCTGTTTCAAGATTAACTGCGATATGGGCTTTTAGTGAGTCAGCGTTCGGTGGAATACTACACGCTATTTCAGTTCCATTCAAAGGAATTTTCATAAATTCAGCTGCTGTTATTTTGATTACTTTGATTGCTTTAAAATCATTCAGCAGACAAATAATAAAATCAACTTTGATTGTAATTATTATTAAAGCTTTAGTTAGTCCACATTCTCCATTAACTGCTCATTTTGCAGTTGCAATGCAAGGATTAATTGGCTCATTATTGTTCAAATCAAAAAAGTTTTTCAGACTGTCTGCATTTCTTTTGGGCATTATCACTTTATTTTTATCTGGTACTCAAAAAATCATAATTCTTACAATTCTTTTCGGAAACAATTTTTGGAAATCTATTGACATATTCATCAAGCAGGTATCGAAAGATTTTCTGAAGCTCGGTCTTTCAACAGATTTTCATTATGGTTTTATTTTGATTGCAATTTACATATCAATCCATTTGATTTCTGGAGCAATCGTGGGTTATTATGCAGGTTTATTGCCTTCAAAATTGGATGCTGCTTCAAAAAATTTTAATAATCTGAATTCGGTAATAGATAATTCTCTTTTACCAGAAAAAAAGATAAAAGGAAAACGTAAAAGTTGGATTCAGAGACCAACAGGAATTATTGTTTTAACTTTCCTTTCGATAATTATGATTTATAGTTATTTCTATCCTTATAAGATTGAAATAAAATCACTTGAGGTTTTAATAATGATTACTCGTGCTGTTCTATTAACGATATTATGGTATTTAGTATTTGCTCCTTTAGTTAGAAAATATTTTGTGAAATTCATTTCCTGCAAGAAAAACTTATATTCAGAAGAGATAGATGAAATAGTAAATCTCCTCCCTGAATTCAGGTATATTGTTAGTAAATGTTGGAAAGCTTCTCAGAATTTTAAGGTGATAAAAAGAATAGAAACTTTTTTATCAACATCATTTTATTATTTATTATTTGGTAAATAGGAGACTTTATGTCATTACCAAAAAGATTTGAAAGATTTTTCAATGACTATCCAGACGTTGCAAAAGCTTATACGAATTTAGGCACAGCAGTTCACTCTTCTGGGCGACTTGAAGAGAAAAGTCGTGCTTTGATAAAACTTGCAATTTCTGTCGGTGCAAAATTGGAAGGAGCAGTTCATTCACATTGCTTTGAACCTGCCTCAACTTGACCATAAAGTCATGGTGGAAAAGCTCAATGTAACAATGAATATTACCTTTTAGACAACCTCAAATGTTTTTAATCATAAAAATAACTGAGCTCCCGGACCTACTGGAAGACCGAGAATAAACCACACTATAAACAACGAAACCCAGATGATAAAAAATGTAATTGTATATGGAAGCATTGTTGCTATTAAAGTCCCAATGCCAGCTTTTGGATCATACTTAGCCACGAATGCAATAATCAAGGCGAAATATGACATCATCGGTGAAATTATGTTTGTAACACTATCTCCAACTCTGTAGGCTGCCTGAACTAATTCAGGAGAATATCCGAGCAGCATAAACATTGGGATAAAAACCGGAGCCATAATCGCCCACTTCGCTGATGCACTTCCTATAAAAAGATTTATTATTGCTGAAATAATTATAAAAGAAATCAAAAGAGGGATAGGACCTAATCCTGAAGATTTCAGGAAATTTGCTCCTTCAACTGCTACAATCATTCCGAGATTTGTCCAGTTGAAAAATGCTACAAATTGAGCCGCAAAAAATACCAGCACAATATAAGAACCAAGAGTTTCCATTGACTTGTTCATTCCCTTAACAACATCATTATCATTTTTAATAGTTTTTGCACCTATTCCATAAGCTAAACCAGCAATTACTCCACCCAAAAAAATAAAAGCAACAATTCCACTTAAGAATGGTGATTTTAGAATTCCATTCGTTTTGGGATCTCGTAAAAAACCGCCATCGGGCAATAATCCAGCAAGAATTATTAAAGAAAAAATTACAACCGTAATTCCTGCATACAAAAGTCCTTTTTTCTCATTTTCAGAAAGTGGTTTAATTTCTTCTGCTTCAACTGAACCTTGATATTTACCCAATCTCGGGACAATAATTTTTTCTGTTACCCAGGTTCCTGCAATTGCGATGAAAAATGTAGAGACAAATAGAAAGTAATAATTCGCTGCTGCATTTACTTCATAACTTTTATCAATAATGTGTGCTGCTTCTTGAGTAAGTCCAGCTAATAGAGGATCAATGGTTCCTAATAAAATGTTAGCGCTGTATCCACCGGAAACACCTGCAAATGCTGCAGCTAATCCTGCAATTGGGTGTCTTCCTGCGGCAAGAAAAATTACTGCTGATAACGGAACTAATAAAACGTATCCAATTTCACTTGCCGTATTTGAAAGAATGCCAGCAAATACAATTACAAAAGTCAATAGCTTTTTAGGTGATTTCAATACTAATAATCTTAAAATAGTGCCAATTAAACCGCTATGTTCAGCTACTGCTATTCCAAGTAAAGAAACCAACACTGTTCCCAAAGGAGCAAATGAAGTAAAGTTTATGATAAGATTTAAGATTATTCTATGTAGTCCTTCGACTGATAACAAATTTACTGGTCTGATTTCTTTTCCAGTTCCCGGATGAATGACCGAAAAATCAAATTGACTTACAAACCATGATAGAAATAAAACTCCAACAGTAAAAATTGCAAAAAGAGTTGTCGGATTTGGAAGTTTATTCCCAACTTTTTCAATAATTGTTAAAAATTTCTCAATGTATTTAGAATTTGATTTTTCTGGCATTTAATACTCTCGTGTTTATTTCAAAAATCAAAGTTTATAATAAATATAAAAAAAGGTAATGAGATTACTGCTTAATTTTTAGTGAAAAATTCAGGTAAAATTTTATTAAAACTGATTATTATTGGATGGAGAATTTTCTTTTTTCGATCAACATTAATTTTATATTTTAATGTAGATTGATAGATCAATAAATAATTATCATAAATTGAGGAATTAATTTTTTCAATTACAAAACGATTTGCATTGTTTTTCAAAAATAAAATACAGGAATATGCAACTACATAATATTTACGACAGAGAGACATTAAAAAAGAGATTGGAGAGTGAAACATTTAAGAGAATCACTTTATCATTTTATAGGTATGTAAAAATTGATTATCCAGAAAAACTTCGTAATGAATTATACATTAAATTAAATTCATTGAATTGCTTAGGAAGGATTTATCTGGCTAATGAAGGAATTAATGCACAGATGAGTATTCCAGAAAATAATTTAGAAGAATTCAGAAATTATCTTTATTCTTTCTCTCAGTTCAAAGATATTCATATTAAAACAGCGATTGAAGATAATAACAAATCATTCCTCAAATTAATTATTAGAGTAAAAAAGTTCATAGTTGCTGATGGTTTGTCACCTGACAGTTATGATATTAACAATGTAGGCAAACATTTAAATGCCCGTGAATTTAATGAAGCATTAGAGAAACCGGATACCATTGTAGTTGACATGCGAAATCGTTATGAGAGTGAAATCGGTCATTTTGAAAATGCAATTTGTCCCGATGCTAATAAATTTAAACATGTATTGCCTTTAGTTGCTGAATTACTCAAAGGAAAAGAAGACAAAAAAATATTACTTTATTGTACAGGCGGCATCAGATGTGAAAAAGCCAGTGCATATTTGAAGCATTTAGGATTTAAGGATGTAAATCAACTTTATGGTGGTATCATTGAATATGTAAAGCAAGTAAAAAACGAGGGATTAGAAAACAAATTCAAAGGTAAAAATTTTGTGTTCGACGAAAGAATGGGTGAGAGAATCAGCGATGAAATTATAAGCAAATGTCATCAATGTGGAAAGCCTTGTGATAATCAGACCAATTGTAAAAACGATGCATGTCATAGACTTTTTATACAATGTGAGGAATGTTCTAAAAAATATGAAGAATGTTGTTCGGATGAATGCAAAGAGTCTATACATTTAGCTAAAGAAATCCCAAAAGATTAAAATATAAAATTTATACTGATTTATTGTTCAATGATGAGTGATTTGAATTTGGCTGCTGTGTTTTTTTGAAATATGTCGGTTCATTGATCAGCTCTAAAGATTATTTGTTGAAAAATTGATGGTTATTTGAATTAAAATAATTTAATCCTAATAAAACTATCTCCTAATAATATCATTTCTATTGTTATTTATTAAAACTCATCACATCAGAGGAAATTCCAAGTTCAGAATTCTTTATCAAAAATTAAAATTTCAATTTTAAAATTTTCATTTTTTGGAAAACTATTATTAAAGGGATTAAAATTTTTGCTAAAAATGAATAATTATTTTGGCAAAGAAGTTGACATTTATAAATATCAATTTTTTATGATAAGATATGCCATGAAAGAAGAGACTAAAAAACCCAAATATCCAATTCGCAAAGCTGCAAAAATTCTGAATATTTCTGTACATACCTTAAGAATGTATGAAAAGGAGGGATTAATATTACCATATCAAAAACAAACAGGTCACCGTCTTTATTCTGATTTTGATATTGAGAGAATTAAGTGTATTCGTTCAGCAATAAACGAAAAGAAGATAAGTATAAATGGTATCAAATCATTATTCTCATTAATTCCGTGCTGGGAAATAGTAAGTTGTAGCAGAAATGATAGAGATAATTGTGAATCGTATAAATCAGCAGAAAGACCTTGCTGGACTTATGAACATACAAATAATATTTGTTCAACGCTTGATTGCATTAAATGTGAGGTATATACTTCTTTTCATTATTGTTCTAATATAAAAACAGCTATTAAAAATTTAAATTCTTATGTAAACAAATACACAAATAAAATTATGGAAGCGGTATAGAACTATGAAAAAACTACTAATCCTTGGTGCTGGAACAGCAGGCACAATGATGCTCAACAAACTAAATAATGTACTCGATAAAAACGAGTGGTTAATTACAATTGTAGATCAGCATGAAAAGCACTATTATCAACCCGGCTTTCTTTTCATCCCTTTTAACATCTATAATTGTAAAGATGTAACAAAACCCAAACGGGATTTTTATCCTACAGGAACTACTGTCATCAATTCTGAGATAGATAAAATTGAACCGAAAGAGAACAGAGTACTCCTGAAAAACGGTCAGGTTCTTGGTTATGATTACCTAATTATTGCGACTGGAGCTAAAATAAAACCCGAAGAAACCGAAGGTCTTAAAGACAAACTCTGGTATAAAAACATTTTTGATTTTTATACCATTGAAGGTGCTTGTGCACTAAGAGATTTTCTCAAACATTGGGAAGGTGGGAAACTTGTAATAAACATTACTGAAATGCCGATTAAATGTCCTGTTGCTCCTTTGGAGTTTGCTTTTCTATCGGATTGGTTTTTTACTGAGAAAGGAATACGTGATAAAGTTGATATTCATTTTGTAACCCCTCTCCCTGGTGCTTTTACAAAACCAAGAGCTTCAGCAATACTTGGTGATTTCCTGATAAAGAAAAACATTCGACTTACCACAGAATTCAATATTGCAAGAGTTGATAACGATGAGATGAAAATTGTATCTTGGGATGAGACAGAAATTCCTTTTGATTTACTCGTTACAATTCCCACAAATATGGGTGATGAAGCAATTGCAAGAAGCGGAATGGGCAATGAATTAAATTATATCCCAACCGATCCCCACACTCTCCGGGCAAAGAATTATGAAAATATTTTTGTTATCGGCGACGCAACTGATTTACCGAGTTCAAAAGCTGGTTCGGTAGCTCATTTCCAATCTGATATATTATTGGAAAATTTCCTTTGTGTAATCGAAGGAAGAAAGCCACGTGCAAAATTTGATGGTCACGCAAACTGTTTTATTGAGTCAGGTTTCGGTAAAGGAATACTTATAGATTTTAATTACGATACAGAACCATTACCCGGAAAATTTCCACTTCCTGGAATTGGTCCTTTCTCTCTTCTTGAAGAAACAAAAATGAATCACTACGGAAAAATAATGTTTCGTTGGGCTTACTGGAATTTCTTGATTAAAGGACTTGAACTTCCAATTGAATCAAACATGTCAATGGCAGGAAAGAGGTTATAAATGGAACAGACATTAACCTTGAACTCTAATTCTTCTATTAAAGAGCAGATTGATGAAATTAATCTAAAGCTAAATATAATTCTTGAAGAAATTGAGCTTCAAAGACAACACAGAAGAATGATGGAAGACCTCAAAGATGATATTTATCGTGTAGGCAAAGATTTATACGGAACTGCTATTGTTGAACTTGAAGAGATTCACGATCAATTACAGACAGGTGATATTTTCCATCTTGTAAAAAAGCTTCTTCGAAATGTTAATAATATTAGTAAAACATTTGATCAACTCGAAAGTATAAGAGATTTTATCAGAGATATTTCCCCGCTTGTTCGTGAATCAACTTTAGATTTGATGAGAAACTTAGATGAATTTGACAGAAGAGGTTATTTCCAATTTGCTAAAGAGCTTAAAAAGATTATTGATAACATTGTTACTTCATACAGTTCAGAAGATGTCAAAAATCTTGGTGATAATATTGTAACTATTCTCAATACAGTTAAAAATCTAACTCAACCAGATATGTTGCAAGCAATCAATAATGCGATTGCAGTATATAAAAATATTGATATCAAAGTTGATGAAAAAGTTTCGTTGTTTAATTTATTAAAAGAGCTTAATTCACCTGAAGTAAAAAGAGGTTTAGCTGTTGGGATAAAGTTCTTAAAAAATCTGGTGTCACTTGAAGAACAAAAAAAACAATGAATTAAACACAGCAAAAAAACGTAATCAAAAATATTCATGATATATCGCTAAACTAATTAAATAAGTAATTTCTAAATAAAATTACAAAGGAGAAAAAATGGAAACTATAGATTTCATCGGGAGAAAATTAGAGCTTGATGCAGACGGACATCTGAAAAATTTTAATGACTGGGATAAAGAAGTCGCACAAGAATTTGCAAAGCTTGAAGGAATCAACGAGCTTACTGAAAGGCATTGGATAGTAATTGAATATATGCGTAAAGAATTTAAAGAGAATGGAGATGCACCTTCGATAAGAAAATTAACCAAAGAAAGTGGTGTTGATACAAAAGAACTTTATGCACTCTTTCCAAAAGGTCCAGCAAAGAAAGCTGCTAAAATAGCAGGATTGCCTAAACCAAAAGGTTGTATATAAGAAAGGATTATTAAAATGTCAGAGAAAATAGAAAAAGTTTCAATTATCATATCGAGAGGTTCGTTGGATGGCATTTATCCCGGATTAATTATGGCAAATGGTGCAAGAATGGAAGGAATTGAAGCAACTTTATTCTTCACCTTCTTCGGACTTCACGGTATAATCAATAAAAAGATGGATAAAATCAAAATTGCAACAGTTGGAAATCCTGCTATGTGTGTCCCTTCTGCTATGGGTCCAGGATTGCCAACCTGGATGGGCGCAATTCCCGGAATGTCTTGGTTTGCAACTTCGATGATGAAAAAGGAAATGGAAAAATTAGATATTCCACCTGTTCGTGAATTCATCGAAATGATTAGCGATGCTGGATGTGAAATTTATGCTTGCAAAGCGACTGTTGATATGTTTCACTTAACTAAAGATGATTTCTGCCCTCAGGTTAATGGAATTATTTCTGTGGGCGAATTCTATGAAAAATCTGCTGGGGCTCAAATTATTTTTACTTAAAGTGATTTAATCTTTGACGTTTTTTGCGACTGAAATCAATTAAAAAAGTTTGGTTTTGTGGCTAAAGCTGTAGTTTATAAAATACTTCTAATCGAATAATGGCCGGTTCTTTTGATTTTTGATTCAGAAAAATTAAACTTTGCTTTAGCCCAAACCCTGTTCAGTAATCTTTCGTCAGTAAAAAATATAATGTAAAAAGATAGTTTTCCTCGGAGATTTATATATCTCTAAACTATCAACAGAAATGTATGTAATTCGAGGAGAAGAGTTTGGTTTTGTAATACCATAAGATTTTGTCGGTACTGTTTTAACTTTTTGGAATAAAGAATACCAAACGAATACGGAATCCTGCTTAATAAAAATTTCTTTTTTAATGTCAGATTCTTTCTTATACCCTCCATAACTCACAAATAAATTCATTTTTATTGAATCGGTTAATAAGTTTGATGTTACGATTGTATAGGGGACAGAATCTAAAAATTTAATGTTATTTCTTGTTTGTTCAAGAAAAAGATAAATTGAATCGGAATAAACATTAAAACTTATGTTATCCTTAAAAGTGTAATTAAAATATTCGGGGAGATCAATCTCATCTTCTTTGCAACCTAAAATAAGTAATCCAAAAGCGAAAAAAATAATTAAGCTTTTCATATTAAACCTCCAAGATAAATTAGCTATGTCTTATTGAGAGTATGTCTCCGTCTTTTACTATATATTCTTTTCCTTCAAGCCGCCATTTCCCAGTTTCCTTAGCCTTTGCGAAGGAACCAGTTTCAACGAAGTCATTGTAATGAACAACTTCTGCACGAATAAATTTTTTGAAAAAATCAGTATGAATTTCACCTGCTGCTTCTTGAGCGTTCATACCTTTTTTAATAGTCCATGCTCTGCATTCATCTTCCCCGACAGTGAAAAATGATTGAAGTCCAAGTAAATCATAAGCTTCTCTGATGAGCTTATCCAAAGCAGATTCAGTGATTCCATAATCTTTCATAAAAACTTTTGCATCTTCGTCTGATAAATCCATCAGCTCCATTTCAATCTTTCCGGAGAAGAATAAAACTTTTGTGTTGTGTCCGGATTTTTTCTTAAT
>CAKZLD010000158.1 GCA_937125135.1 uncultured Ignavibacterium sp. | reverse complement strand
TTTGTTTCAAATAAAATTACATCGGATTGCTTTGGTGAAGAGATGTTTTTTCTATGATAATATATCAGGTGGTTCTCAATGTTACCTTCTCTAAGTTTTAACCTTCCCTGATTTACCTTAAAGTATGTATCTGTTTGATTATCTATTCCCTTAAAATCTGCACCGAGAGATTTTAACTTATTTCTAACAAAGTTCAGGTTTTCACATTTGGCTTTAATTTCAATATTGATATGAGACATTAGTATTCGTAGATAACTTTGATATTGTCGCTATTCAATCTTTTTTTAATCCAGTTTTTGATTTTTGTTTGATTAGATGAAGATAGCTTCGATTTTACATCAAGTATAATAATATGTTTTCTGCCGGGGACAGAAAGAGTGTCGTGATAGTAATATGTCTCCGAATAACTACCTCCAACAATTTGAGGATAAAGCACTTTTATTTCTTCAAATAATTTTTCTCCAAAAGCTTCTTTCTTCCTTATACTATCAATTTTAGCTTCTCTATTCTCTAATGTTTTTTTGAAATTGATTATCTGCTCTCTGAGTGATAGTCTTTCATCAGATAAGATTTCATATTTTTCCAATGCAAATCCTTGTTGAATAGATATTTCTGCATTATCAAGATTAAAATCCTTTGCTTTTTCAAGGATTCTATTTCTCTGCTCATCTGTAAGTGTTGTCCCAACGTAAATCAATGAAATTTTTTTCAAGCTGGGATCGGTTTCATATTTTAGAAGATAATTTCCTTCAAATAGACTGATGTTTGAAATATACTTGTTCGTATTCTGAATAAATCTTTCTTCTTCTACTAACCTATATCCGAAGTAAATACTTGGAAGCAGAACAGCTGTTATCACTACAGTAATTATTCTGTTAATTCTTCTTTTTCTGATTTCATCTATTTCCCCGCGAATAGGAAATTTAAGAATTTGTGAAATCCAAACCGAAGCAATTGCAATAAAGATGGTATTGATTGTGAAAAGATAAAACGCTCCAAAGAAGAAATTAAACTGCGCAGTTGCAATTCCATATCCAGCAGTACATAGTGGCGGCATCAATGCAGTTGCAATTGCAACACCGGGGATAACATTTCCTTTAAATCTTGAACTGATTGCAACTATTCCAGCAAATCCGCCGAATAATGCTATAATCACATCATAAATTGTCGGGCTTGTTCTTGCCAGCAATTCTGATTGGGCTGTTGACACTGGTGTAATTGCAAAATATGTTGTAGAAGCAAAAAGACTTGCTATGATCGCAAATGAAAAATTTTTAGCAGATACTTTTAATAAACTTATGTCATACGTAGCAATACTATAACCCATTCCATTTATCGGACCCATCAATGGACTGATTAACATTGCACCGATAATTACCGCAGTAGAATTCATATTCAAGCCAACCGAGGCAATAACAATTGCAAAAATTAAAATCCAGAGATTTGTTCCTCTGAAAACGACTCCTTTTTTAATTTCCTCGTAAACTAAATCCGGATTTTCAAGCTCTGCATCAAGATTGAAAAAAATAAGAATCTTTCTGAAAATTTTTGTTACGCTCATTTTATTTGTTACGAAATTAAAATTTACTTTTATGTTAATTTAACCAAATTCCAAAAAGAGAAAGATACATTATCCTATAGATATCGGTATTATCTATTTTACCTTTCATTTTCTCAGCGTTCAGACCGTGAGCACGAGCTACAACTCCACCTGTTACATCACCATAGCAAGACCAGGCAATTGCGAACGGGAAGGATTTGCCGTTTCTATCAGGTTTGGAAACGAAGAGTGCCGTTCCTGTTCCCTCGACTCCATCAAGTGGAGAGCCGTTTCCATCTCTTTCGGGTAATGTTTTAAGATTTTCAAAATTATCAATTTCATATCCGGCTACTTCCATCCCGCCAGCTTCACTATCTGATGCAGTTATTAAAGTTGTATTTGAATTATTTTCAATAAAATTCAGCGCAACACCAATAGCATCATCAGCGCGACTTAAAGCTTCAAGTTTTCCGTTTGCATTGTTACGGTTTCCAAAATTATCAGTGCCTTCTTCCTCAACGACTAAAAAGAATTGTCCTTTTCGTGAAAGAAATTCAATTGCAAAACTTGTCATTTCAGCTAATGTTGGGGCGGTTGTAGAGTAGTTGGGTAAATTCTTCTCTCTCAAAAACTCTTCTGTTTCATCGTTAAATGTTGATCTTGAAGCAAAGACACCGAGAACTTTCTTTGGTAATTGTGGAGAGAGATTCATTAATTCCTCTCTTGTATAAATAACTGTGTAACCATTTTTCAAAGCCCAATCAATTAGATTTAGATTATCTTTTCGTTTTCCATTTGTTGAATGCTTTCCTTTAACACCCTCCGGAATCAAAAATTCTTCTCCACCACAAAATATCAAATCTGCTCCTGATTGAATTACATCTTTCGCTATTTCAAGATAATTTGATCTTTTGATATTACTGGTCAAAAACACTGCTGTGCCGGGTTCTTCAATTGAACCTGAATTTATTATTCCCACAGCAATTCCATTTTTCATTGCTTCCTGCATAATACTCATTTTTTCACCTGAGCGTGCAGTTGGAATCTGATTATCAATCAATCCAAAATCATCAACATCTGCTTTAACTCCGTATGCATGAATTGTTGCCCCGGCATTTGAGGATGATGTTGCCCGATTGCGAATGTGTCCCTGATATAATCCAATGCCGGATAATTTATCCCAGTTCAAATCGTTATCGGGTCCTACTTTTATTAATCTCAAAGCATTCCAGTCTGAAAGACCCGTTCCATCCGGATGAATAAATATAACATTGCCTTTCTGGTTAGATTGTGCAGTAATTACAGATAGTCCAAGTAAAAAGACAAAAAAGATTTTTTTCATTGTTGTTCCTTTTAATTCCCGAAATAATTATAAATAAATTTATTCGTGCTAAATTTAAGTAATTGTTTAATAATCACTTTGTTTAGTTATATAATCATTTTGTAAATATAATCTGCCGTATAGTTTTCTTATTTTTGGATATACAAAAACAACATATTCTGAAAATGCCCAACGATTTTATCTTCAAGCCCTTCCATCAAATGACAGAAAAAGATTATCAAACTGTCGGTTTCAAATCCGGATTGGAAATACATCAACAATTACTTACTGATAAAAAACTTTTTTGCAGATGCCCCGCAGGCAGATACAGTAAGCAATATGATGCAGAGATTCTCCGTCATATGAGACCAACTCTTTCTGAAATGGGAGTTTACGATGGTACTGCATTAATGGAATTCAAAACAAAAAAGAATATCATTTATAGAATTAAAAGAGAAACTGTGTGTACTTATGAAATGGACGATACCCCACCATTTCTTATCAATGAAGAAGCTCTGGATATTGCCCTGGGTATTGGAATGCTTTATAATTGTAATATTGTTGATGAACTTCACATTGCCAGAAAACAATACCTCGATGGCAGTATTCCAACCGGATTTCAAAGGACTGCAATCTTCGCTCTTGATGGTTGGATTCCTTACAAAGATCGTAAAATTAAAATTGTTCAAATGTCTATAGAAGAAGATTCCTGCAGGGAGGTTTCTGATATTGGACACGATAGAGTTTATTTAACTGACCGACTCGGAATGCCTTTAATAGAAACTGTAACAGATGCAGCAATGAAGACTCCTTTCGAGGTTGCAGAAGTGGCTTATCTTTGCAGCAAACTTGTTCGTAGTTCTAACAGAGTCAGGCGTGGTATGGGTGCAGCAAGAGAAGATGTCAATGTAAGTGTTACAGGAGGAACCCGGGTTGAGATAAAGGGTGTCCCCAAAATTTCTTTAATTCCTATTTTAACTTATAACGAGGCAATGCGTCAGTGGAATTTACTTCGGCTTAGGGAAGAGTTGAGAAGACGCGGAATTACTCCCGAAACATTTCAAGCATCATCTTTTGATATTACTCCTATTATTAAAAAAGTGCATTACGCTCCTCTTAAAAATGCTATTTCTTCAGGAATGAAAATCCACTGTGCTGTTCTTAAAGGATTTAAAGATCTTCTCCACTGGCAAACTCAGACAGATACCTATTTCTCAAAAGAAATTTCTGACAGAGTGAGAGTAATCGCATGTCTGACTAACATCCCCAATATTATTCACTCCGACAGTAAAGGAGAAACAATTACTTCCTCTGATTGGCAAAAAGTTAAAAAGTTCGTAAATGCAACTGACGATGATACTTTGGTTATTGTTTGGGGAAATGAAGCAGACTTAAAAACTGCTGTTGAAGAAATAATTATTCGTGCAAAAGAAGCAACTATCGGCATTCCTTCTGAAACAAGACAAGCACTTAGTGATGGAACAAATGGTTTTGAAAGAATACTCCCCGGTGCTGACAGGATGTATCCAGATACAGATTTACCACCAAAGAAAATATCTGATGAAAGATTAGAAAAGATAAAATTATCTCTTCCCGAACAGTTTTGGTTGAGAGAAAAGTGGTATAAGGAATTGAACATTCCTGATGATTTAATTGAAGAACTTTCAATTTCAAGATTTGCTGAACTTTTTAAGAAAGCAGTGATAGATTGGAAAATAAATCCCGTTACTGCTGCGGTTACTTTAATCCAGCTTCCAAAACGTTTTAAGAAAATGAATCTGTTTTGTGATATCCTTGATGAAATAACATTTGAAAAATTATTTCGTCTTTTAGCAGAAAACAGAATAACAAGCGACTACATTTTCTATCTTCTCAAAAATGTTTTAGAGCTCGGCTCTTTTCCAGATGAAATAATTCCTGAAAAAATATCTGAATCAGAATTAAATAACATTATTGAACAGGAAAAATCAAAACTTAATAATTATAGAATTATCAAACCTGAAAATGAAAAAGTTATACTTATGAGTCTCGTAATGAAAAGAGTTCGAGGAAGAATTCCGGCTAAAATTGTTGCACAAAAAATTGGTTTTAAGAAAATTGGAAATTTAAAATGAGCTTTAACAACGAAGATTTCAAAGGTTATAAAGGATTTTCCTTAGACACTCTGAAAAAATTTAATTGCCCTGTTTGGAGTGAAGTTGAAATAAAAGCTGTAGATGGAAACTATAAAGGATTAGTTCTCCCCCGCTCTGAAACTGCAGATGAATATCATATTGTTCTGAAACTTCCAATTGGTTACAATATCGGCATTGCTGCTGAAAAAATCAGAGAAGTAAAAGTAACAGGCAGAAGAGAAGCAAAGTACAAAATACCAGAAAAGGATTTCCCTTACGATCCGAAAAAGCCAAGAGTAAAATTACTCGGTACCGGCGGAACCATTGCATCAAGATTAGATTATAGAACAGGAGCGGTAATTCCTGCTTTCTCTCCGGGAGAACTATATGGTTCTGTTCCTGAACTGGCTGACATTTGTAATCTCGAAACTGAAAAGCTTTATGGTGTTTTCAGTGAAAATATGGGTCCTGATCAATGGAAAGGGCTTGCGGAGGCAATTGGTCGGGAGATCGAAAAAGGTGTACACGGAATTGTTATTGGTCACGGTACAGATACAATGCACCACACAGCTGCAATTTTATCTTTCATGGTTCAGGAATCTCCGATTCCAATTGTTATGGTAGGTTCGCAGCGCTCAAGCGACCGACCTTCTTCTGATGCTGCATTAAACCTTATTCATTCTGTTACAACTGCAGCTAAAAGCGATATTGCTGAAGTAATGGTTTGTATGTTTGGTCCTACTAGCGATTTATATGGATTACTTCATCGCGGAACCCGAGTCAGAAAAATGCACTCGAGTTATCGTTCTACTTTCAGAACAATCGGAGATATTCCGCTTGCAACAGTAAGTAGAAACGGCGTTACTCCGCTTCGTGAAGATTACAAAAAGAGAAGAAAAGATAATAATGTAAAAATTAATGCTGTTTTTGATGAACGGGTTTCTATTGTGTACTACTACCCAAATATGAAACCTGATATTATTGACTCACTTGTAGAAAACGGTTATCGCGGAATTGTAATAGCTGGAACAGGGCTCGGACACGTAAATAAACCTCTTTATCCTGCTTTGAAAAGAGCTCAAGATGCTGGGGTTGCCGTTTATATGACTGTACAAACTTTGTGGGGTTATGTTCAAATGTATGTTTACGACACTGGTCGAGATATGATGGAACTTGGTGTTGTTCCTGCTGCTAATATGCTCCCCGAAGTTGCTTATGTCAAACTTGGATGGGCTTTAGGTCAAACTGAAAATTTAGATGAGGTTAAAGAAATTATGCTAACACCTATTGCAGGAGAAATTACAGAAAGAGAACCAAGCAATGGTTATCTTATCTATCAGGGTGGATTACCTGAAGTTGAAGAATTTATTAGAAAGTATAAGAAATAGTTTGATTGGATTCAGTCTTTGAGATATCTGTTTTGAAAAGGATCTAATTTCCACCACACAATTCTTTTTTAATTACATCTGAATTGAATTATATAATTTAGTATTCTGTAAAAAAACATCTTTATGAACGGAAATTCGAAAAACAAAAAAATAGTTATCTCTGGTGCAAGACAACACAATCTGAAAAATCTTTATTTAGAAATTCCAAAGAATAAACTTGTTGTCTTCACTGGAGTAAGCGGTAGCGGAAAATCATCATTGGTATTTGATACTATTTATGCAGAAGGTCAAAGAAGATATGTGGAAAGCCTGTCTTCATACGCTCGTCAGTTTCTTGAAAGAATGCACAAACCTGATGTTGATTTTATTTCCGGAATTTCACCTGCAGTAGCTATCGAACAAAAAGTTAGTGCAAAAACATCCCGCTCAACCGTTGGAACAACTACAGAGATTTACGACTATCTTCGTCTGTTATATGCACGAATAGGAAAAACTATTTGCTTTTCCTGTGGCAATGAAGTTAAAAAAGCTTCTACTTCAACTGTTATTGATTGGCTCAAAAATCAAAATGGAAATGAGAAATTTTACCTCTCCTTTCCAATGCATGACCACGAAGGACATTCAATCCGCGAAGAAATTGATTTAATCAAAAGAAGAGGTTTTTTCAGAATATATGCTGACAATAGTTACCACGACTTGAATGATGAAGACTTTATCCCTAAATCAAAAAAAGATGTTTTTATAATTGTAGAAAGATTCAAACTTAATAAATCAACTGTTGATGAGCTTGCAGATTCAATTGAAGTAACTTTCAAAGAAGGCGAAAATAGATTAGCTGTCATCAACTCTGATTCAGGTGAAATAATAGAATTCAATAAATTTTATGAATGCTGTGGAATCAGATACGAAGAACCTGAACCTCGTTTCTTTTCTTTCAATAATCCATTTGGTGCCTGCCCTGTTTGTCAGGGATTCGGCAAAGTGATGGGAATAGATATGAATTTGGTTGTTCCCAATCCTAATTTAAGTATAATGGATGGAGCAATTGCTCCTTTTAAATCTGCAAAACACAGCATTTACTTGCGCGAATTAATTCGCAATGCAAAAGAATATGGAATTCCTCTCAATGTTCCTTTTTACAAACTAACAGAGCAACAGGTCAATCTTATTCGCAAAGGTTTTGGAAGTTATATCGGCATTGACGGCTTTTTCAAAGAGCTTGAAAAACAGACTTATAAAATGCACATCCGTATTCTTTTAAGCAGATACCGTGGTTACACAACTTGCCATGCTTGCAAAGGAGCAAGACTAAGAAGAGAAGCTCTGCAAATTAAAATTGCAGAAAAATCAATTCACGATGTTGTCAAATTACCGATTGAACAGTCACTAAAGTTTTTCGAAGAGCTGAAACTATCTGATTATGATTTCAAAGTTTCTGAAAGAATTTTGCAGGAGATAATTAAAAGATTACGATTCCTAAACAATGTCGGTCTTTCATATCTAACCTTAGACAGAATAAGTAATACACTTTCTGGTGGCGAAACTCAGAGAATTAACCTTGCAACTTCATTAGGTTCTGCTTTAGTCGGTACTTTATACGTGCTTGATGAGCCAAGTATTGGTTTACATCCTCGTGATAATTCAAAACTGATAGATCTTCTAAAAAACTTACGAGATATTGGAAATACAGTTTTAGTTGTTGAGCATGATGAAGATATGATAAAAAACGCTGACATGATTTTTGACTTAGGACCTAAAGCCGGAATAAACGGTGGAAATATTGTTGCTTCAGGTTCTCTGGAAGATATTATGAAAAATCCTGATTCTTTAACCGGAAAATATCTTTCAGGTAAATTGAAAATTCCAACTCCTGTTACGAGGAATAATCTTCCAACTAAATCCGTAAAAATATTCGGAGCGAAAGAAAACAATTTAAAGAACATTGATGTAGAATTCCCTCTAAATAAATTCGTGGTTGTAACTGGTGTAAGCGGCTCAGGAAAAAGTACGCTTGTTCACAATATCCTTTATGCAGGATTAGCAAAATATTTCGGAATGGCACCTGAAAACATTGGCAGATATGATGATATTATTGGAGCTGAATACATAGACGATGTTGTTATTGTTGACCAAAGTCCAATTGGCAGAAGTCCGCGATCAAATCCTGCAAGTTACATCAAGGTGTTCGAGCTAATCAGAGAATTGTTCGCTTCAACCCATCAGGCAAAGGCAAGAGGATATTCTCCGGGATATTTTTCTTTCAATGTTCCGGGCGGAAGATGTGAAACCTGTCAGGGTGAAGGCTACATAATGGTTGAAATGCAATTTCTTGCTGATCTATATCTTGAATGTGAAGATTGCAAAGGAACGCGTTTCAAAAAGGAAGTACGTGAAGTTACTTATCAGGGAAAAAATATTATTGATGTGCTTGATATGACAGTAGCTGAAGCAATAAAATTTTTCGAGGGCAAGGATAAAATTTTAAAATTGCTTAATCTACTTGCTGATGTTGGATTGGAATACATCAAACTTGGTCAGCCGTCAACAACTTTATCTGGCGGTGAAGCGCAAAGAATTAAACTTGCTTCTTATCTGACTGCACAGCGAGAGAAAAAACAAATTCTCTTCATTTTCGATGAGCCGACAACCGGCTTGCACTTCCACGACATTTCAAAACTTCTTAAAGCTTTCGAAACTCTTTTGGAGAGAAGAAATTCTATTGTCATCATTGAGCACAATCTCGATGTTATCAAATGTGCTGATTATATTATTGACTTAGGTCCTGAAGCCGGTGATAAAGGAGGATTTGTTGTTGCAACTGGCACTCCGGAGGAAATCGCTGCAAACCCAAATTCATGGACAGGGAAATATCTTAAGAAAGTTTTGGAAGTAGGTGATGATAAATAGGTTGTTCGGTTTTTATCATACAAGAAACGGAGAATTAAAAGTTTATTTCAAAAACATTGTTAATTTTTAATTGTTCATTATGAATTTAAAAAGCAATCGCCCCGATTTCTTTCAGGGCGATGCTGAGGAATTTGGTGGGATTTTGGTTGGGCTTTTAGGTTTTAATTTACTGTTTGAGCTATAGCTTCTTTCTCTTTTATATCTAACACCTTCTCTAAATCCAATAATATCAATAGCCGATTTTCTAACTTACCAACCGCTGTTATGTATTCACTATTTATTCCCGTTGTTATCGCCGGTGGTGGTTCGGTGATAGATTTCGGTATGCGTAATACCTCTTTTACTGAATCTACTATAAACCCTAACGTTACTCCTTTTACTTCTACAACTATCACTCTTGTCTGATTATCAAAGCCTTTCTTCTCAAATCCTAATCTCGTTCTTAAGTTTACCACTGGGATTACTCTGCCTCTTAAATTTACTACTCCTTCTATAAAATCTGGTGAATTGGGAATTTGTGTTATCGAGATTATCCTTATTATCTCTTCTACTTTCAATATATCTATCCCGAACTCTTCGTTCGATATATTGAAACTAACTAATTGTAATATGTCTTCTGACTCACTGATTTTTTTCTGATTGTCATTCATAATTCAGTCCTTCATTTTTTTTAACCCTTTAACAATTTACCATTTGCTCTTAAATAATATTCACTTCTTGAACTTTTATTTTCTACCTTAAACTGTGCTAGGAGATTGCTAAGTGTTTCTGTTAATCTATTCAAATCGTCTGCTGCTCTGGCTATTTGCTGAACTCCGCTTGCTGATTCATTGGTTACGTTACTTATTGATTCTATATTTCTGCTTATTTGCTCTGCTGTGCTTGATTGTTCTTCACTTGCTGAGGCTACCTGATTTGCTAAATCTACCACTTCATTTGCACTTGTTATTATTTCTTTCAATGAACCCCCTGCCTTTGATGCTAACTTTTTACCTTCTTCTACTACTTTTGATCCTTCTGTTACTGAATCTACGGCTTCTTTTGTATCTTTTTGTATCTTTCTTATCATCTGGGCTATTTCTTTCGTTGCTTTTGTGGTTCGCTCTGCTAATTTTCTAACTTCATCTGCTACCACTGCAAATCCTCTCCCTTGCTCTCCGGCTCGTGCTGCTTCTATCGCTGCGTTTAATGCTAGCAGGTTTGTTTGATCTGCTATTTCATCTATTACCTGAACAATGTCGCCGATCTGCTGACTGTTCTTTCCTAGTTCCTGAATTATTTCTGCTGCTTTATTTACAACTTCTGCTATTCTTGTTATTCCTTCTACTGTTTGGATAATTACCTCTCCGCCTCTTTCTGCTATCTCAACTGCGTGCTTTGAGTTCTCTGCTGTTCTGTTTGTACTCTTAGAAGTTTGAATTATTGTCGAGGTCATCTGTTCAATTGCCGTTGCTATTTCGTGTACTTGTGAACTCAACTCTTGTGCACCTGATGCCAGCTCTTCTGAACTCGATGATATTTGTGATGCTGCACTACTTGTTGCTTGGGTTGCATCTACGACTTCCTGCAAAATTCTGCTTACTGATTCTCCTAATCTGTTGATGCTGTCTATTATTTTTCTGTGTTGTCCTTTATAATCAGCTTCTATTCTTACTGTAAAATCACCAGTTGACATTACTTCAAGAGCTTTTGCTCCATCCTGAATTGGTAGAATAACTGCATCCAATGTTTGATTAAAACCAGAGATTATTTCTTTATAAACTCCTTCGAATTTCGCATCATTTCCACGAATATCAAGGTTTCCTTCTTTTGCATTTTTAATGATAGATTGTAATTCCAATGATAATTCTGCTAAGGTGTTTCTTGTAACTTCATATGAATCTACTCCGGACTTAGCTTTTGCAAGCATTAAATCAAATACATTAGCCATTTGACCAAGTTCATCTTTTCGATCATAATTGAGAGCTTTTGTAACCTTTTGTAATTTTAACGCTAAATCGCCTTTAGATAATTGTATTAATCCTTTATCAAGACCCGTCAGACAATTTGCTTCCAATGATCTCATTCTTTCTATCACTTGACTTACTGGAACAGTTATATTTTTTGTAACAAACCACCCGAAAACACCGACAAACAGCAATGATATTACTCCAACAAGAAACAATATATTTTTAGTAAAATCATATGTCTCCTGAGAATTTTGTGCTTCTATGTTTACTAATTCTGTTTGATATTTTATCAGTTTACTTGCTGCATCTATATATTTGTTTTGTGCACTTCTGAAATCTCCTAATAGAATTTCTAATACTGCTTCTCTGTTTCCTGATTCATATTCTTTTAGTAATCTCTGACGAGTTGGGAAAAATTCGTTCTCTCTGATTTTTATGAGATTTTCTAATAATTCTTTCCCTTTTTCTGTTTTTATCGTTTCTTTTAATTTATTAATTCTATCTGTTACTAATTCTCTTGCCCAATCTAATCTTTTATAGGTTTCTTCTTTAAATTTTGGATCATTGGTTAAAATCATATTACGAATTGCTATGGCATTACCATTAACAGCATCAATAATATCATTAGCCCATACTGTTTTAGGAAACAGGTCACTTGAAATTAGCCTTACCTCCCCGTTCAAAGTGGTAAGATTTATAACTCCTGTTATCAAAATAACTGCTAACATTAAAAGAGCGAACCCAAAACCTAACGCTAATTTCTTTCCAACAGTTAAGTTACTTAAGAATTTGTTCATTTGTTTCTCCTAAATTATTATTTGATGATTGTTTTGGTTGATAAAATAAATTTCACTCAATTATCGTATTGTAATTTTGTTTCTTTAGTCAATTTTTCAGAAAAAGTTTTGGTAGTATTTAATGATTAAAATATTGTTGAATTCATATCTCCATTTTGACTTTTTCCTTCTTTAAATTTATTCGAATATCAAAATATCTTTCTTTTCTCTTGACACGTGTTCGCATGTTCACTATATTTGTAGTGAACAAATGAGCAGCTATTTATGAAAGAAAAACTAACTGAAAAGCAAAACGAAATTCTGATTTTCATTAAATCTTTTATTTCAGAAAACGGTTTTCCACCAACTTTACGTGAAATCGGAAGAAATTTCGGCATTTCTTCAACTTTCGGAGTAAAAAGACATCTTGAGGCATTGAAGAAAAAAGGTTACTTAAACATAAGTAGTAATGTTAGTCGGGCGATTAGAATTACCCATTCAAATGATGACCAAATTGAACGAGTTATCTCGCGTTCTGAAGATGTTCATCAGATTCCTGTGGTTGGAAGAGTTGCCGCTGGTTCACCTATTTTATCAGAAGAAAATATTGATGGAAGTATTTCAATTGACAGATCATTTATCAGAAATGCCGCCGGTTGTTTCGCTCTTAAAGTTCAGGGCGATAGTATGATTGATGCCGGAATTTTCGAAGGCGATTTGGTTATTGTCTCTCCTCAAACATTCGCTCAAAAAGGTGATATTGTCGTCGCAAGATTAGAGACTGAAATAACCGTGAAAATTTTCGATAATACTAATAAGGAAGTTGTTCTTTTACCAAGAAATGAAAAGTATTCACCAATTAGAATTAATAACAACGAAGATTTTTCTATAATCGGTAAAGTTGTTGGTGTTCTAAGGTGGTATAATTGAAAGGAGTTTATTATGAAATCAGAAATATTTTTGAGGGCAATCCGAAATCGTAATGAAATAAGATTTTACTACGGTACAGATGAAGTTTTTGTTCAGCCTTATTACATTACTACTGACAGGCACGGAAATAA
>CAKZLD010000157.1 GCA_937125135.1 uncultured Ignavibacterium sp. | reverse complement strand
GGAGCAAATGGTACAGGAAAATCCTCTTTACTAAAAATAATTATTGGTGAGCTTTCACCGGAAGAAGGAACAGTTCAGAGACAAAAGAACATTTCAATCGGTTATCTGCCGCAAGAACTAATTTATCACACTAATAAAACTCTTCTTGATGAAGCACTATCTGCACTAACTGACATTATTGCATTACAGGATAAAGAAAAATTGATTAATAAGCAATTAGAAGATTCATCATTGGATGAAGAAACACGAAACGATTTAATTCATCAGCTTGGAGAAATTCATCACAAACTGTTTGATATGGATTCTTACAGTGCCTCTTCAAAAGTAGAAAAAATTTTATTAGGACTTGGTTTTTCTCAGGACGATTTTGATAAACCGACAAATACTTTTTCCGGTGGTTGGCAGATGAGAATCGCATTAGCGAAAATTTTAATCGCACAAAACGATATTCTTTTACTTGACGAACCGACAAATCATCTTGATCTTGATTCACTTAATTGGCTAATAAATTTTTTGAAAGCATATCAGGGAGCTCTTGTAATTGTCTCTCACGATAAGAATTTTATTAATCAGGTAACGAATAAAACTTTGGAAATCTATTTAGGTAAATTTTATTCATTCAAAGGTGATTATGATTCATATCTGAAATACAAGGCAGAAAGAGACATTCAATTGCTTCACCAATTTGAACTTCAACAGAAAAAGATTCAGGAAACACAAAGATTCATTGAGAGATTTAGGTATAAAGCTACGAAAGCAAGACAAGTTCAAAGCAGAATTAAACAACTTGAAAAAATGGAACTCGTTGAAATACCTGATATTAAAGGCGACATCTCAATTAAATTTCCTACTCCCGTTCAAAGCGGAAGATTTCCGATTGAATTAAAAAATTGTTCAAAAAGTTTTGGGGATAAAATTGTTCTTGATAAAATAGACTTAACAATTGAACGAGGCGATAAAATTGCATTCGTTGGTCCGAACGGTGCCGGCAAAACAACTTTGGCTAAAATAATAGCAGGTGAAATTGATTTTGATTCGGGTAGCAGAGTGGTTGGGCACAATACTTTCATCTCTTATTATGCTCAGGATGTAGCAGATAATTTGGATCCCGAACTTGATATCATAGATTCAGTCTCAGGAATTAACGAAGAAAAAACTTTAGGTGAATTAAGAACTTTGCTTGGATCATTTCTTTTTTCAGGTGATGATGTTTTCAAAAAAGTTGGAGTTTTATCTGGTGGAGAGAAAAGCAGAGTTGCATTGTGCAAAATACTGTTGACTAAAGCAAATCTAATTATACTTGACGAACCAACAAATCATCTCGATATTGATTCAAAAAGAATTCTTCAAAAAGCACTGATTGATTTCACCGGCAGTCTTGTAATTGTATCTCACGATGTTGATTTTCTTCGACCAATTGCTAATAAAATTGTTGATGTAAGATCGAAGAAAATTAAAATCTATTATGGTGATATTGATTACTATTTAGAAAAGTCTAAATCAGAAATAACACATTCTGAGGATGACAAAAAGAAAAGCATTAAAGAAGAGAGTCAGGTTGTTTCTAGAAAAGATCAGAAAAGAATTGAAGCAGAATTACGAAATAAAAAATATCAGGCAACGAAAACGTTAAACAAAGAGATTGAATTACTTGAAAACAAAATTGCTTCACTTGAATCCGAACAAAAAAATTTGTTAGAAAAACTCAATGATGAGCGTTTGTATTCAAACAGTGATGAAATAAAAAACATTTCAGTACGACTTAAAGAAATCGATAAAGAACTAAAATCTCTCTTTGAAAAATGGGAAGAAAACAATGAGAAAGTAAGTGAGATAATTAAACAGTTTAATTAAACCTCTACTCCTAAAAACTCTCTTGTTAATCCAATTCCTCCGTAAATAGCAGCGTCATCAGCCAATTTTGATAAAACTATTTTCGTCTTTTTACTCGAACCCGGCAATGCAGTTTTTTCAAAAGCAGTTTTTACTAATGGTAAATAATGATGTCCAACTGCTTCCATCAATCCTCCGGCAAGAACAATCAAATCAAAATTCATAAGATTATTAATACTGCCCAAAGTTTTTCCGACAATTCCCGCTGATTCGTTGATTCTTTTTACAGTAACCTTATCATTTTTTTCATATGCACTTAACAGAGCTTTGCTTTTAATTCTTTCGCCAGCTTTAATTTGTTTTTCAAGTAGAGATTTCTTCTTAAACTTTTTTATATCAGTGATTAAGTTTCTAACGATTGCGGATCTGCTTGCCAGTGCTTCAAAACATCCATTCTTTCCGCAACCACATTTCGGTCCTTTTTCATCAATAATCATATGCCCTATTTCGCCAGCAATGAAAGTAGAGCCGCGGTAAATTTTTTCGTTTATGATTATTCCTCCACCTATTCCTGTACCGATGGACACAACGAGCATATTTTTAGCATTCTTCCCCACTCCGAACTCTTTTATTCCCAAGGCTGCAAGGTTAACATCATTTTCAATCAAGATTTTATGTTTTACTAATTTTTCTAAATTTAATTTCACATTGAAATTTTTTATACCAAGATTCGGAGCAATTCCAATCACTCCTTTGTATGGATCAACAGAACCGGGAATTCCAAGACAAATTGATACTATCTGATTTTTATTTAAGCCCGATTTCGTAATAACTTTTTCAGAAATGAACGCAACATCTTTCATATAATCTTTTGGCGACTTCCCAATTTCAGTTGAGATTTTTTCCCTTGCTATAATTCCCTTTTTAGAATTGATAACGGAAGCGAGAATTTTTGTTCCGCCCATATCTATGCTTACAACAAATTTTTCCGGCATTGTCTCTCCAATGATTATTAGAATATTATCTTTTGTGGACCTTCAATTTTATTAATATGACATCTGCATTCATCAGTGTTCAAAACAAAAGGATAAATTTTCGTTTTAATCGAATCTGTTACTATAAATACTACCTCTGTGGGAGATGTGCTTACGGTATAAACATTAGAATCGTCGGCAATCACATATACATTTTCAAATAAAAATAATTTTTTATTAAGCGGGATGATTGTATTTCCTTTGATGTCAATTGTTCGAGTCTGAAGATTTTTAAGCGGGCGATTGAGTGAATCAGTAATTTCAACTGTTATCATTCTGAACTCCATCGTGCAGATGCAATCG
>CAKZLD010000156.1 GCA_937125135.1 uncultured Ignavibacterium sp. | reverse complement strand
TACGCAACCATCAAATTTTGGGTTATAAGTTCAGACGCCAATACTCTGTCGATCATTTTGTAATAGATTTTTACAGCTAGGCATTGAAACTCGTAATTGAATTTGATGGCGATGTACACAATTTACCTGATAAAATTAAATATTATGAAGCAAGACAAAAATATCTTGAAACTTTCGGAATAAGTTTTGTAAGAATAAAAAATGAAGAGTTAATGAGGAATTCCAATAAGATATTTTCGAAAATAGAGAACGCAATAAAAGAATAGGACAAAGCAAAGTTAAATTCTAACTATTTCAGATAAATAATTTTCTTGACATCTAATTAGCAATCAAATCAAATCTCGAAAAGCCTCAAAAAGATTAGAAATAAGAATTATCGTAAGTTCAAATCATTATTAGATAACAGAGTATATTAGTTTCATTTTTCTAGAGTTCAAGTTAAAACAACTTTTGCGAAATGTAGTTTAAATGAAATTAAATTTAATTGTAGGGGATGATTGAAATTTAACTTTTCATTTTCTGCTTAACCTAAAATATTCTATAATTGCAAAGTTTTTTTAAAAATAATAGGAAGTATATGCACGACTCTGACGAGCCTGGCGCGAAAATCATTACAAAAAATATTAATCTTTTCCCACGGAAATAACCCCCTGTTCATTCACTGAATTACTTCCGTGAGAAAAATTCGGAGGTAACAATGAAAAACCTACTTATTTATCCTGAACTAAAAGAACTCATAAAAGCAGAAGACTGGAATACATTTAAAGAAATCTGTGAGGAGCTGCATCCGGCAGAAATTGCTGAACTTATTTCAGTCGTTGAGCCTCAGGAAGTCTGGAAATTTCTTGAAAATTTGGATTTGGCGAGAAGAACAGAAATTTTTATTCATCTTGATTTAGACCTCCAGACAGAAATTGCAGAAATACTTGATCGAAAAAAACTTGCCGAACTTCTAACTGAAATGCCTGCAGATGATAGAGTTGATTTATTTAAAAAATTTCCTGAAGAAAAACAGGAATTGATTCTACCGGCTCTTGCTCAAGCTGAAAGAGAAGATATAAGAAGACTTGCTTCCTATCCTGAGAGAAGTGCTGGTTCAATTATGACTTCTGAATATGTTTCAATTCCCGAGGATATTACTGTTGCTGAAGCAATCAATCGGATTAGACTTGAAGCTCCTCAGAAGGAAACAATTTATTACAGCTATATTATAAATAATAAGAGACAGCTAATCGGTTTCGTCTCTATTACTGATTTAATATTAGCAAATCCAGGTTCATTAGTTAAGGATGTTATGCATGAAGAAATTATTTATGCAAATGTGGATGAAGATCAGGAAACTGTGGCAAGAAAAATTCAAATGTATGATCTTATAGCCTTACCAGTTATAAATGGCAATAATGTTCTTGTTGGCATAATCACTCACGACGATGCTCTCGATGTAATTACTCAGGAGCATACTGAAGATATGGAAAAACTTATGGCTATCGCAGGCTCTCACGAAGCCGGAGTTTATCTGAAAACATCTTCTCTCAAACATTTCAAAAACCGTTCAGTATGGATTATAAGTCTTGCAGCTTTAGGTTTAGTATCAGGAATGATAATTCACAGTTTTGAAAACACCTTATCCAATTTAATGATCCTTGCATTATATATGCCAATGGTTGCAGA
Source organism: uncultured Ignavibacterium sp. (assembly GCA_937125135.1). Classification (GTDB taxonomy): domain Bacteria; phylum Bacteroidota; class Ignavibacteria; order Ignavibacteriales; family Ignavibacteriaceae; genus Ignavibacterium. The sequence continues at coordinate 1,449 of CAKZLD010000156.1, read as the reverse complement.
CACTGGTGGAAATACCGGAAGCCAGTCTGCGACAGTAGTAGTGAGAGCATTGGCTCTTCGGGAAATTTCATTCGCAGATGTATTAAAAGTTCTTTGGAAAGAGTTTAAAATTTCTGTTTTACTTGCGGCAGTATTAGGCATTCTTTCATACATAAAGGTTTTATTCCTTTCAGCAAATTCTGAAATTCCTTTAGGATTCAGTTTACAAAAAATTGGCTTTGTCATCGGATTGGCGTTATCACTACAAGTTATAACTGCCACTTTGATAGGTGCCATTTTACCACTAATTGCTTCTAAGTTTAAACTTGATCCTGCGGTTGTTGCAAGTCCGGCTCTGACTACGGTTGTTGATATAACAGGATTACTGATTTACTTTACTACTGCAAAAATTTTATTGGGGATTTAGTCATTAAATTATTTGAGTTGGAAATTAAGATTTTTATCCCCATTTAGTTCTTGTTTGAAATAAAAATTTAAAGTCTAAACTAAATTCTTGTTTAATTTTTTAATCAATTATTTTTGTCATATTATATTGTAAAGAAAAGAATGAACAACTTTATCTTAGTAATGATTGGTTCAGCAATCGGTGGTGGTTTCCGATATTGGTTATCAAGCGCTGTATATAAGTTTCTTCCCGAAACATTTCCTTTTGGCACTTTGACGGTTAATGTTGTTGGAAGTTTTATACTTGGATTATTTATCTTCTTCTTTGATGAACGCGAACTTTTAAATAACCAATTAAGATTTTTCCTTACAATGGGTTTTTGTGGTGGATTTACAACCTTTTCAACTTTTTCATTAGAAACTTTTTATCTCTTAAAAGACAGCGAATACTTTCTTGCATCTTTGAATGTTATTACTAATGTTTTTGTCTGTCTGGCTGGAGTATTTCTTGCCTATGCAATTTCGAAAATAATTTAACAAAGGTGATTAAATGAGAATCACAGGAGAAGCAAAACTTCTAAGAATTTTTGTTGGTGAAAATGATAAATCTGGTAGCATACCTGTTTATGAGAGAATTGTTCTTAAAGCAAGAGAAAATAGTTTGGCAGGAGCAACAGTTTTCAGAGGAATTATGGGATACGGCGGAAGAAGCAAAATTCACACTTCAAAAATTTTACGGCTTTCAGAAGACTTGCCTATGGTTGTTGAAATCGTTGATGAGATAGAAAAAATTGAAAAATTCATTACCGTAGTAAATGAAATTTTTGAATCATCAAAAAGTGGTGGTCTTATTACAATAGAAAAAGCTGAAATAATTAAATACACTTCTGGCGAGTGAAACTTTAAATAGTTCTTCGTCCATCACCAAATAGACCAAATTTAACGCTTCAAAAATCTAACAGAATATCTGTTTTTACATTGTATTAATCGAAAACAGTGTTTCGATACGAAACACTACTATGTCTAATTTTACGCAAAAATCCGCATTTTTCCTAGATATTTAAG